>NZ_JBEZGX010000027.1:0-109950 GCF_040650235.1 Kitasatospora sp. NPDC048722 | reverse complement strand
GGTCCGTGCGGACGCGTCCGCACGGACCCCTCTCGTTTCTTCCGGGACCGCCGAGGGGGCGCGCGCCATGACCGACCAGGACTTCCACCCGGGTCTCACGCCCGGCCATCTCGGTGCGCCGGTGCTGGAGCCGGAGGGCCGTCCGCCGGGAGCGCCCCGTCCGCGCCCCGATGCGCCGGATCCCCACCGATGGCGTAACGGACTGGCCTGTGGGCTCACCGCGCTCGCCCTGGTGGCCGTCTTCGGCGGGGCCGGGCTCGCCGGGTGGACCTGGGTGCAGGGCCAGCGCAAGCCGCCGGCCGCCGCCGACTACGCGGGGCAGGGCACCGGGGACGTCCAGGTCTCGGTGCCGGAGGGCGCGGGCCTGTCGCAGATCGCGTCGGCACTGGTGCGCAACGGCGTCGTGGCCAGCTCGCTGGCCTTCACCCGGGCGGCCAAGGGCAGCGCGGCGGCGGCCGGGCGGATCCAGCCCGGCACCTACACGCTGAAGCAGAAGATGTCGGCCGCGGCGGCGCTGGCGATCCTGATCGACCCGGCCAACGCCAACGGTCTCACCATTCCCGAGGGCTGGCGCGGCTACCAGATCTTCACGGCGATCGACAAGAAGCTGAACCTCCCGGCCGGCACCACCCAGCGCACCGCGCAGGAGCAGGGTGCCGAGCTGGGCCTGCCGGACTTCGCCAACGGCAGCCCGGAGGGCTACCTCTTCCCCGCGACGTACAGCGTCACGGACGGAACCACCCCCGTCGACCTGTTGAAGCAGATGGTCGACCGGGCCGGCAAGGAGTACTCCCGGGACGACGCCAACGTCGTCGCCCAGACGCTCGGCCAGAGCCTGTACGGCCTGGTCACGGTGGCGAGCATGGTCCAGGGCGAGGCCGACAACTCCGAGGACATGAGCAAGGTCGCGCGGGTGATCTACAACCGGCTGGCCAAGAACATGCCGCTCCAGCTCGACTCGACGATCAACTACGCGCTCGGCCGGTCCACCCTGAACACCACGGTGACCGACACCCGGCTGGACTCGCCCTACAACACCTACCTGCACGCCGGGCTGCCGCCGTCGCCGATCTCCAACCCCGGGCGCCAGGCCATCATGGCCGCGCTGGACCCGGCGCCGGGCGACTGGCTGTACTTCGTCACCGTGAAGCCTGGCGACACCCGCTTCACCGACAACTTCGACGTCCAGCAGCGCAACGTGGCGGACTTCAACGCCTACCGGGCGGCGCAGTCGAGCGCCTCGGCCGCGGCTTCCGGCACGCCCTCCCCGGCGGCGGCCTCCCAGCCGGGCGGAGCCCCGGCAGGTCAGGGCGGGCACTGACGGAGGTTTCGCCTTTACGGCGGTATGTCTGCGGTACGGTAACGTCTCCTCCCAGGCGTTGCGCTAGCACGCCGGTTCGAGAATCAGCCGGGACGCCGTCCCGCGCGGCCGGTCCGATCCGCCGGTCGTCTCCGTCGGGTAAGGGGATCAATGACCGATCTGGGTCGGGGCTACGGCCCCCAGGGCGCCGAGCCGTGGCACCCCGGTGATCCCGCCTACGGCGGACAGCAGGACGGCCAGTGGCAGCAGACGGCCCAGCAGCACATGGGCCAGCAGGGCTACCCGCAGCAGGAGCAGTACCAGCAGCAGATGGCCCAGCAGCACATGGGTCAGCAGGGCATGGGCCAGCAGGGCTTCCAGGACCCCCAGGGCTTCCAGCAGCAGGGGTACGCCCAGGGCTACCCGGGCGGCCAGGAGCAGTACCAGCAGCAGGGCCAGTACCCCCAGCAGGGCCAGTACCCCCAGCAGAGCCAGTACCCCCAGCAGGGGCAGTACCAGCAGCAGATGGGTCAGCAGGGCTTCCCGCAGCAGGGGCAGTACCCGCAGCAGCAGGGCCAGCACCCCCAGCAGGGGCAGTACCCCCAGCAGGGCCAGCACCCCCAGCAGGGGCAGTACCAGCAGCAGATGCAGCAGGCCCCGATGCAGCAGCAGATGCCCGCGCAGCAGATGCAGCCCCAGGCTCCGCAGCAGGCGGCGCAGCCCGTACCGCGGCAGGCCGAGCCCGTCTCCGGGCCCGGGCCGGACGGGATCGACTGGGAGGCCGAGGCCGCCGCACTGGAGGCCGGCGCCGCTCCGGTGGCGGGGCACGAGCCCGCCGAGGAGGAGTGGGACGACCACTTCGAGGAGGGCCACTCCGACGGCGGTCACCACGGGGACGGCGAGTACCTCGAGGAGGACGGCGAGATCGGGCAGGCCGGCTTCCTCGGCGAGGAGGACGTCTCCCGCGAGGCCCAGAAGAAGCGCAAGGAGAAGGGCAAGAAGTCGGGCCGCCGCAACAGCGGTGCCTGCCTGGTGGTCGCGCTGGTGCTGGTCGGCGCCATGGCCGGGGCCGGCTGGTGGGGTTACGGCTTCTACAAGGACCACTTCGGCCCGCCGCCGGACTTCACGGGCGACGGCACCGGGTCCGTCCAGGTCGAGGTGAAGCCCGGCGCGGTCGGTGCGCAGGTCGGCCTCGCGCTGAAGAACGCCGGTGTGGTCAAGAGCGTCGACGCGTACAGCAAGGCCTGTGACGCCGAGCCGAAGTGCACGACCGTTCAGCCGGGCTTCTACACGCTGAAGAAGGAGATGCCGGCCGCCGCCGCGCTCAAGGAACTCCTCGCGCAGGCGGGCGGCGCGGCGATCGTGTTCCCGGAGGGCAAGAACTCCTCCGAGATCTACACCATGATCGACAGCAAGCTGAAGCTGGCGCCGGGCACCACGGCGAACGTCGCCAAGGCCCAGGTCAACACCCTCGGGCTGCCCGCGTACGCGCAGGGCAACGTCGAGGGCTTCCTCTGGCCGACGCGCTACAACATCGCCGACGGCATGAAGCCCGAGGACCTGCTCAAGCAGATGGTGAAGACCGCCACCGACAAGTACGCCAACCTGGACGGCCAGGCCGCCTCGGTGGGGCTGAAGACCGGGTACGAGGTGATCATCGAGGCGAGCATCCTGCAGCGCGAGGGCAACAACCCGGCGGACTTCGCCAAGATGGCCAAGACCATCCAGAACCGCCTGGCCAACGAG
The DNA here is from genome assembly GCF_040650235.1 of Kitasatospora sp. NPDC048722. Classification (NCBI taxonomy): domain Bacteria; kingdom Bacillati; phylum Actinomycetota; class Actinomycetes; order Kitasatosporales; family Streptomycetaceae; genus Kitasatospora; species Kitasatospora sp. NPDC048722. Next base: position 106,904 of record NZ_JBEZGX010000027.1, on the reverse strand, counting down.
CCCGAGACCCACCACCGCCTCGGCATGGACACCACGCTGCAGTACTCGCTGGGCCGCAAGGACCTCAGCAAGGCGGACATGGACAACGCGTCCAACAAGTACAACACCTACCTCAACGCCGGTCTGCCGCCGACGCCGATCTCCAACCCCGGCGACGACGCGATCAACGCGGTGCTGCACCCGGCGGACGGCAAGTGGCTGTACTTCATCGCGATGTCCTCGACCGAGACCCGCTTCGCCGAGACGGCCAAGGAGCACTACGCCAACGTGAAGGAGTACTGCCAGTCGGCCGGCCAGAACTTCGACGAGGCCCGCGGCCACTGCACCACCAAGTAGTCCGCACCGGTAACCCGCCCACGGAGAAGTTGCGTTGACCACCAAGCACCGGGCCGCCGTCCTCGGCTCGCCGATCGCCCACTCGCTCTCGCCGGACCTGCACCGGGCCGCCTTCGCGGCGCTCGGGCTGGACGGCTGGCGCTACGACCGGTTCGAGCTGGACGAGGCCGCCCTGCCCGGCTTCGTCGCCGGGCTGGACGAGGCGGAGTGGGCCGGCCTGTCGCTGACCATGCCGCTGAAGCGGGCGATCATCCCGCTGCTCGACGAGGTCAGCGCGACGGCGCGCTCGGTGGACGCGGTGAACACGGTGGTTTTCACCGCCGACGGGCGGCGCACCGGCGACAACACCGACGTCCCCGGCCTGGTGAACGCGCTGCGCGAGCGCGGCATCACCGAGGTGCCGGGCGCGGCCGTGCTCGGAGCGGGCGCCACGGCGTCCTCCGCGCTGGCCGCGCTGGCGCAGATCTGCACCGGCGAGGTGACGGTCTACGTGCGCAGCGCCGAGCGGGCCCGGGAGATGGCCGAGCTCGGCGAGCGGCTCGGCGTCGTCGTGCGGGCGGCCGACTGGGAGCGCGGCGCCGAGGCGCTGGCGCAGCCGCTCACCGTCTCCACGACGCCGGTCGGCGCGACGGACGGGTTCGCCGAGGCGCTGCCCGCCGAGCCGGGAGCGCTGTTCGACGTGCTCTACCACCCCTGGCCGACGGCGCTGGCGGCCGCGTGCGCCGGGCGAGGGGCCACCGTCCTGGGCGGGCTCGACCTGCTGGTGCACCAGGCGGTGCTGCAGAGCGAGGCGTTCACGGGGCGGACGCCCGGCCCGCTCGCGGCCATGCGCGAGGCGGGGGAGAAGGCGCTCGCCGGGCGCTGAGACGGCGGGTTCCCGGCCGCCGTCCGGCTCGTCCCGGCTCGTGGCGCCTCGTCCCGGTTGGTCCCGTCCGTCCCGCTGACCGGCCGGTCGCCGTCCGTCACGCGGACTGCGCCGCCGGGTGACCTCGGGACATGAAAGGATTCGGTCACAAGGCACGCCCGGGGCGGCCCGTGGGCCGGCCCGCTGATGAAGGAGCTCCGTTGGGTACGTTGCGCTGGCTGACGGCGGGGGAGTCGCACGGCCCCGCACTGGTCGCGACGCTGGAGGGCCTGCCCGCTGGTGTACCGGTCACCACTGCCGTGGTGGCCGACGCGCTGGCGCGCCGCCGGCTCGGTTACGGTCGCGGCGCGCGGATGAAGTTCGAGCAGGACGAGGTGACGTTCCTCGGCGGTGTCCGGCACGGTCTGACCATGGGCAGTCCGGTGGCGGTCATGGTCGGCAACACGGAGTGGCCGAAGTGGGAGCAGGTCATGTCGGCCGATCCGGTCGATCCCGAGGTGCTGGCTGGTCTGGCCCGCAACGAGGCGCTGACCCGTCCGCGTCCGGGCCACGCCGACCTGGCGGGCATGCAGAAGTACTCGATCGAGGAGGCCCGCCCGATCCTGGAGCGGGCGAGCGCCCGTGAGACGGCGGCCCGGGTCGCGCTGGGTGCCGTCGCCCGCGCGTACCTGAAGGAGACCTGCGGGATCGAGATCGTCAGCCACGTGGTGGAGCTGGCCGCGGCGAAGGCGCCGGCCGGCGTGCTGCCGCTGCCGTCGGACGAGGCGCGGCTGGACGCGGATCCGGTGCGCTGCCTGGATGCGGACGCGTCGAAGGCGATGGTCGCGGAGATCGACCAGGCGCACAAGGACGGTGACACGCTCGGCGGTGTGGTCGAGGTGCTGGCGTACGGGGTGCCGGTGGGCCTGGGTTCGCACGTGCACTGGGACCGGCGTCTGGACGCGCGGCTGGCGGCTGCGCTGATGGGGATCCAGGCGATCAAGGGTGTCGAGGTCGGGGACGGTTTCGAGCTGGCGCGGGTGCCGGGTTCGAAGGCGCACGACGAGATCGTGCCGACCGCCGAGGGCGTGAAGCGCACCTCCGGCCGTTCCGGCGGCACGGAGGGCGGGCTGTCGACGGGTGAGCTGCTGCGGGTGCGTGCGGCGATGAAGCCGATCGCGACGGTGCCGCGGGCGCTGCAGACGCTGGACGTGCGTACCGGTGAGCCGGCCAAGGCGCACCACCAGCGCTCGGACGTCTGCGCGGTGCCCGCCGCGGGGATCGTGGCGGAGGCGATGGTGGCGCTGGTGCTGGCCGACGCGGTCAGCGAGAAGTTCGGCGGCGACCACGTCTCGGAGACGCGTCGCAACGTCCAGGGCTACCTCGACCACCTGATCGTCCGATGAACCGGCCCGTGGTCGTGCTGGTCGGCCCGCCCGGCAGTGGCAAGTCCACGGTCGGACGGGCCCTGGCCGAGCGCCTGGGCGTCGGCTTCCGCGACACCGACGCCGACATCGAGGCGCTGGCCGGCAAGCCGATCCCCGAGATCTTCATCGACGAGGGCGAGCCGCACTTCCGCGAGCTGGAGGGCCGCGCGGTGCGCGCGGCCGCCGAGGGCCACGACGGGGTGCTCGCGCTCGGCGGCGGCGCGGTGATGGCCGAGGCCACCCGCGCGCTGCTGCGCGAGCTGCCCGTGGTGTTCCTGGAGGTCCCGCTGGGCGACGCCGTCAAGCGGGTCGGGCTGGACGCCCCGCGGCCGCTGCTGGCCGTCAATCCGCGGGCCCGCTGGCGCGAGCTGATGGACGCCCGCCGCCCCCTCTACCTGGAGGTGGCCACCGCCGTCGTCGACACCGCGGGCCGCACCCCCGAGCAGGTCGCGGACGCCGTACTGGAAGCACTGGAGCTGAAGACCACCCATGACTGACACCGTCAGGATTCACGTCGGCGGCAGTGCCGGCCACGACCCGTACGACGTGCTGATCGGGCACCAGCTGCTCGGCGAGCTGGCGCCGCTGATCGGGGCCCGGGCCAAGCGGGTCGCGCTCATCCACCCCGAGGCGCTGGCCGCCACCGCCGACGCCATCCGCGAGGACCTGGCCGCCGAGGGCTACGAGGCGATCGCGCTCCAGGTGCCCAACGCCGAGGAGGCGAAGAGCGCCGAGGTCGCCGCGTACTGCTGGTCGGTGCTCGGGCAGACCGGGTTCACCCGCAGCGACGTCGTCGTCGGCCTCGGCGGCGGCGCCACCACCGACCTGGCCGGGTTCGTCGCCGCGACCTGGCTGCGGGGCGTGCGCTGGGTGTCGATGCCGACCACGCTGCTCGGCATGGTCGACGCGGCCGTCGGCGGCAAGACCGGCATCAACATCGCCGAGGGCAAGAACATGGTCGGCGCCTTCCACCCGCCGGTGGGCGTCCTGGCCGACCTCGACACGCTGGAGACCGTGCCCAGGCACGACTACGTCTCCGGCCTCGCCGAGGTCATCAAGTGCGGCTTCATCGCCGACCCGGCGATCCTCGATCTGATCGAGGCCGACCCGGAGGGCGCCAAGACGCCGGCCGGACCGCACACCGTCGAGCTGATCCGGCGCGCCATCCAGGTCAAGGCCGACGTGGTCTCCGGCGACCTCAAGGAGTCCGGCCGGCGGGAGATCCTCAACTACGGCCACACCCTCGGCCACGCCATCGAGCGCAACGAGCGCTACAAGTGGCGGCACGGCGCCGCGATCTCCATCGGCATGGTCTACGCCGCCGAACTCGGCCGCCTGGCCGGGCGGCTGGACGACGAGACGGCCGACCGGCACCGCGCCGTGCTGGCTTCGGTGGGCCTGCCGCTGACCTACCGGGCGGACGCCTGGCCGAAGCTGCTGGACGCCATGAAGATCGACAAGAAGTCGCGCGGCGACCTGATCCGCTTCATCGTCCTGGACGGCCTCGGCAAGACCTCCGTCCTGGAGGGCCCCGACCCGTCCCTGCTCGTCGCCGCCTACGCGGAGGTCTCGGCGTGAGCAGGGTCATGGTGCTCAACGGCCCCAACCTCGGGCGCCTCGGCAGCCGTGAGCCGGACGTCTACGGCGCCACCTCGTACGCCGGGCTGGTCGAGCGGTGCACGGCGCTCGGCGCGGAGCTCGGCTTCGAGGTCGAGGTCCACGAGACCAACTCCGAGCAGCAGATGGTCGAGTGGCTGCACGAGGCGGCCGACGGCAAGGTGCCCGTGGTGATCAACCCGGGCGCGTTCACGCACTACTCGTACGCCATGCGGGACGCGGCCGCGCAGCGCACCGCGCCGCTCGTCGAGGTGCACATCTCCAACCCGTACGCGCGCGAGACCTTCCGGCACACCTCGGTCATCGCAGCCGTCGCCTCCGGCACCATCGCCGGGTTCGGGCTCGGCTCGTACGAACTGGCCCTGCGCGCCCTGGCGGAGCAGCTCACGACGCGCTGACGGACGGTCAGCGGAGCGGTCCGGCGTGGTGCGTTCCGGCCGGTCGGAGGGCTGGGAGGGGCGGTGGCCCGGCGGCGGACTGTGCCCGTCGCCGGGCCGCCGTGTAGTGTCCCCGCTGGGAGAAGTCGGGAGGTGACCGTGACGCAGTACGCCGGGGGTGGACAGGTGCCCCCTCGTCCCGTCGCTCCGCCGGTCCGGCCGGCCGCCGGGGCCGTGACGGCCGTTTCGTCCCCCGGGCCGGTGCCGTTCGGCGGGCGCGTTCCGCCGCCGGTTCCCCCTGCGCCGGTGCCCGCTGCCCCGGCTCCGGTTCCGGCTCCCGCGCCCACCGCGCCGATGCCGGCCGGGGCCACCGGGCACTTCGTCCTGCCCTCCGGCGCGCCCGTCCAGCTCCCGGCCCACCCGCCGCAGCGGCACGCGCCCGCCGGGCCGATCGCCGTCCTTCTGATCGGGCCCGCCGGCGCCGGCAAGACCACCGTCGCCCGGTACTGGGCCGAGCGGCGGCACACCCCGACCGCGCACATCAGCCTGGACGACGTCCGGGAGTGGGTGCAGTCCGGCTTCGCCAACCCGCAGTCCGGCTGGAACAACGCCTCCGAGGCCCAGTACCGGCTCGCCCGCCGCACCTGTGGCTTCGCCTGCCGCAACTACCTCGCCAACGGCATCTCCTGCATCATCGACGACGCGGTCTTCCCCGACCGCCCGGCCATCGGCCTCGGAGGCTGGAAGCGGCACATCGGCCCCGGCATGCTGCCCGTCGTGCTGCTGCCCAGCCTCGACTCGGTGCTCGGCCGCAACGCCCGGCGCAGCGGCAACCGGCGGCTCGGCGACGAGGAGGTCGCCCGCATCCACGGACGGATGGCCGGCTGGTACAACTCCGGGCTGCCGATCATCGACAACTCGCACCTGGACGTGGCCGCGACGGCCGCCGAGCTGGACCGGGTGATCCTGGCCCGGCTCACGGGGATGCCGGTCCGCTGAGCCGGCCGGGCCGCCGACCCGCGGGAGCGTGGGGATGTCGGGCGCGGCTGCGATGATGGACGGGTCGAGTTGATCCGTCCCAGGGGAGCCGAGCCCGTGCCGGAAGGCCACATCATCCACCGCCTCGCGGCCGAGAACACCACGGCCTTCGGCGGCCGTCCCGTCCGGGTGTCCAGCCCGCAGGGCCGCTTCGCCGACGACGCCAAGCTGATCGACGGGCAGGTCCTGGTCGGGGCGGAGGCCATCGGCAAGCACCTCTTCCTCGGCTTCGAGGAGGGCGCGTGGGTCCACGTCCACCTCGGCCTCTACGGCGGTTTCGCCTTCGGGGCCGGGCCCGCCCCGGAGCCCGTCGGCCTGATCCGGCTGCGCCTGGAGAACGACGACGCCCACGCCGACCTGCGCGGCCCCAACACCTGCGCGCTGGTCACCGGCGCCGAGAAGGCGGCCGTCGCCGCGCGCCTGGGCCCGGACCCGCTGCGCGCCGACGCAGACCCGGACGCCGCCTGGCGCCGGATATCGGCCAGCCGGACGACGGTCGCGGCCCTGCTGATGGACCAGAAGGTGCTGGCCGGGGTGGGCAACGTCTACCGCGCCGAGGTGCTCTTCCGGCACGGCATCGCCCCGCACCGGGCCGGGCGGGACCTCACCCGGGCCGAATGGGACGCGATCTGGGCGGACCTCGTCGGGCTGATGCGCGAGGGCGTCGGCGCGGGCCGCATCGACACCGTCCGGCCCGAGCACACCCCGGAGGCGATGGGCCGACCGCCGCGCGTGGACGACCACGGCGGCGAGGTCTACGTCTACCGCCGCGCCGCGATGCCCTGCCTGGTCTGCGGCACGGACGTGCGGACGGAGTCGCACGCGGCGCGCAACCTGTTCTGGTGCCCGACCTGCCAGGCGACCTGAGTCGGATTCAGGTGGCGGGGGCCGGCACGCCGTAGGCTGGGCCCGGGCCGGCGGAGGGAGCGGACGGGTGGACGGCTTCGAGGTGTCCAACAGGGTTTCGGGCACGGTGCACGGGAACGTGATCCAGGGCGGAAACGTCACGGTCCACCTGGAGCCGCAGCGCCCGATCCCGCATCAGGTGCGACCGCCCCGCAGGACCTTCGTCAACCGCGAGCGCGAACTCGCCGCTCTCACGGGTGCGCTGGGCCGGGCCGGCCGGGCCGGGCCGGCGATCGTCGTCCTCACCGGTCTGGCCGGCGTCGGCAAGACCGAGCTGGTGGCGAAGTTCGCCACCGAACAGGCGGCGCACTTCCCGGGCGGTGTCCTGTACGCCGACCTCAAGGCCTACCGGCACGGGTCCGCCGTGGACCTCCCCGGGGTGCTGGAGGGCTTCCTGCGGGCCCTCGGGGTCCGTTCGCCGGACGTGGAGGCGGAGCGGTTCGGGGAGTTCCGGACGGCCACCGCCGGGCAGCGCTGCCTGGTCTTCCTCGACAACGTCGAGCACGCCGCCGAGGTCCGCGCTCTGCTGCCGACGAGCGGGCTGCTGGTGGCGGCGGGCCGGCAGCGCCTGGACGCGCTGCGGATGGACGGTGCCGAGGTGCTGCAGCTGGACCGGCTGAACGAGGTGGCCGCCGCCGCCCTGGTGCGCGGCTGGCTGAGTGCCGGGCGCGGCACCGACGGCGAAGTCGCGGCACTGGTGGAGCGGTGTGCGGGCCTGCCACTCGCCCTCAACGCGGTCGGGAGCCAGCTGCTGGGCCGCAGCCGCCTCTCGGTGGGCCAGGTGGTGGCCGAACTAGCGGACTGGGACAGCAAGTTGGCCATTCTGAACAACGACGAGGGGAACCTCCGCCGGACCTACGACCCGGTCTACGAGCGGCTCTCGACGCCGGCCCAGGCGCTCTACCACCTGATCGGCGTGCATCCCGGCCCCTTCGTGTCGGCCGAACTGGCCGGGGCGACCGGCATCGACGACGCGGAGGAGGCCCTGGACGAGCTGTGCGGCGCGCACCTGCTGGACGTCGTGGTCGACGACGGCCCGGAGGAGCTCTTCCAGGCCCACGACGTCGTCCGGACGCACGCCCACGCCTGTGCGCGCGAACTGCCCGGCCGGGCCGAGCTCCTGGCCCGGGTCGTCGCGTACTTCAGGGGGCGGGCGTCGGTGGCGGACCGCGCGATGGGGGCGCGGCTGCGGGTGCAGGAGCCGAGCGGCGACGACCTGCCGGGCTTCGGCTCGTACGGGGCGGCCCTGGAGTGGTTCCAGGCCGAACGGGCCGACCTGCGCGCGGTGGTGGAAGCGGCGGCCGGGCAGGGGTGGCACGGCGAGGTGTGGCGGCTCTGCGAGTCGCTGTGGCCGCTGTACCACGGCCGCAAGCACTACGAGGACCTGATCGCCACCCACCGGCTCGGCGTCGAGTCGGCGCAGTGGGACAACCAGCCCGACGCCGTCGTGCGGATGCGCAACCAGCTCGCCCGCGCCTACTACGAGCGGCGGGAGTTCCCGCTCGCGGCCGAGCAGTTGGCGCTCGCCGCGGAGCAGGTGCCACTGGTGACCGACCGGAGGCTCGCCGGCGTGCTGCACGAGACGGACGGGCTGCTCTGCCTGGCCGACGGGCGGACGGCACGGGCGGTGGAGCGCTTCTCCCTGGCGCTGGAGGAGAACCGGGGCGACGTGCACGGTGAGATCGTCCAGAGCTACAACGTCGCGCAGGCGCTGATCGCGGACGGCCGGGCGGAGGAGGCGCTGACCGTCCTCGACGAGGCTCGCGCGAGGGCCGTCGAGACCGAGGACACCGACATGCTGATGAAGCTGCCGCTGGTGCGCGCCCGGGCGCACCGCGCGTTGGGGCGGCCGGACCTCGCGGTCGCGGACGCCGCCGACTGCGCGCGGCGGGCGGCCGGGCTGAGCCAGTACGCCAAGGAGGCGCAGGCGCACACGCTGCTCGTCGAGCTCGCGGAGGAACTGGGCGACGAGGCGCTCGCGGAGCGCAGCCGGGAGCGTTTGCAGGAACTGAGGGCGCGCTAGGACGTCCTCCTACGGCCCGGTGGTGAACGAGACCCGGGTGCGGTGTTCGCCGGTGCGGATGGTGAGTCCGTGCGCGGGGAGGCCGGCCGGGTCGCCGCCGGTGGTGAGCCAGTGGGCCACGGCGGAGCCGAGGAGCAGCGGGTCGAGGTGGGGTTCGGCGCTGCCCCAGGTCCGTTCGGCGCGGGCTTCCAGGAGCAGGCCGGTGCGCAGCCGGACGAGGTGGCGGGCCGGGCCCAGGGCGGCCACCGCGACGGCGAGGCCGGGGAGTGCGGCGGCGGTGTCGGCGAGCCAGCGTCCGGCGGGGAGTTCGGCGCGCGTCTCCGTCCGGGCGAGGACCTCGGCGGTGTAGCGCAGGGCGTCGCCCGGGTGTTCGTCGGTGAGGGCGTGGAAGCCGCGCGGGGTGTGGTCGTCGGGGTCGAAGGGGTAGCGCCGCAGGCTGACCTCGGTGCCCTCGCTCGCGCCCTCGACGTCGTAGGCGGTCGGGCCTTCGGGGGTGCCGGGGAGGGGGACCGGCTTGGGGTAGGGCGGCAGGAGGGGTTCGTCGTCCGGTTCGTCCAGCCCGTCCAGGAAGGAGTAGAGCAGTGGGCGCAGCACCTCGGCGGACCGGCCGCGGTGGGCGAGGGAGCGGTCGGTGATCGGGCGCAGGGCGGCCGGGTCCTGCTTCTGCAGGGCCTGTTCGAGCTGGGCGGCGAGGTCGCCGTCGGGGTCGAGCGCGGGGGCGGCCTGGCCGAAGGCGTGGGTGGGGGAGTGCGGGTCGAGTTCGGCGGCGCCGGTGGCGACGAGCAGGGTGGGGCGTTCCAGGGCGGCGCCGTAGACGGACACCGAGCCGTGGTCGCCGATCAGGCAGTCGGCGGCGACGAGGGCGGCCTGCCAGCCCTGGTGGGGCGGGACGAGGCGCAGGCCCATCCGAAGGGCGTCGTCGAGCAGGGCCTCGGGGTCGTGCCGGTTCCAGATGTTGGGGTGGAGGACGACGGCGACCGCGTACTCGTCGGCGGGGAGCCGGCGGACGAGGCGCCGGGGCAGGTCGGGGCGGCGGCCGAATAACGAGTGCCCGCTCCAGGTGGAGTTGACGACGACGAGCCGCCGGCCGTCGACGGCGCCGAGGGCGGCCCGGTAGGCGTCGCGCAGGCGCAGGCTGCGGAGCATGCGGTCGAAGCACGGGTCGCCGACGACCTGGGCGACGTCCAGCGCCTCGGGGCAGAAGCCCCGCAGCCGGTCGAGCTGTTCCGGGTGGGAGAGGCCGAGGACGTCGACGAAGACCCGGCCGCGGTGGGTGAGTTCGTTGCGGGAGAGGCCGGCGGCGCTGACGGTGTCGCCGGTGGACTCGGTCACCAGGCGGTTGTAGCCGGCGCCGTGCGGGAGGACGACGAGCCGGGCGTCGAGGCGGTGCATCGAGGAGTGGACGGCGCAGGCGACGGCCAGGTCGAAGCGGCGCCGGACGGCGTCCTCCCAGTCCAGCAGGGTGATGCCGGGCAGGCCGCGCAGGTAGTCGTCGAGGCCGTCGGCGAAGGCGGAGCCGGGGTTGACGGTGGCGTAGCGCTCGATGCCGTCACGGTTCAGGAGCGTGAGGACGTCGAGGACCCGGGTGGCGGAGGTGAGGGTGCGGGCGACCGCCAGCACGCGCGCCCTGACCGGCCGGGTGTTCCAGCGGTCGGCGGGCCAGGCGTGGGGATGGGTCGGCACGCCATGATCGTACTCACCGGGCCCGCTCCCCGTGGTGATTCCGGGGTGCCGGTCAGCCCGCCGCGGCGGCGGGCTCCTCGTGGTCGGCCGCGGCGCACTCGTCGAGCAGGGGGCGCATGCTCTCGTCGACGAGCCGGTAGCGCACGACGCGTCCGTCCTTGTCCCCGGCGACCACGCCGGCCGTCCGCAGCAGCCGCAGGGCCTGTGAGACGGCCGGGTCGCGCATGCCGGTGGCGACGGCGAGGTCGGTGACGGCGAGCGGTCCGGCGCGGTGCAGGGCGAGCAGGATCGCGAGCCGGCCGGGGTCGGAGAGCAGGGAGAACCGCTCGGACCACGAGCGGACGTGCGCGGCGTCACCGATCGCGGCGATGGCCTCGCAGACCCGGTGTCCGTCGATGGTGCGGTGGCCCGCGCGGTCGGCCGGTACGAGATGCATGCAGACATTCTGGCAGCTCACGACCTGTGATCCTGGACACCTGCGCAGGTACGCAGCCTTGCAAGGGTCAGCCCGGGACCCCTACGGTGTTCCCCGCCGTGGTGCTCGGGAAGACCGGTGACGGACCCTCAGGGGTCCCAGTCCGGAGCGGCCCTCGCCACTGTGATCGGGGGAGTCCGCCCGTACCCAGACGCCACTGGGCGCTTCGCGCGCCTGGGAAGGCGGGTACGGGAGCCCCGTCAGCCAGGAGACCGGCCACGGCATCTCACGAACGTCTTTCCACGAGGTGCTGGAGCGTGATCCGACGATGACCCTGCCCGAAACCGCCGCCCCCGAGGCCGCGCCCGCCGTGCTGCCCACCTTCCGGTGGAAGAGAGAGGACACCGTCCGCACCGCCGGACTGATGGGGGTGATCCTGGCCATGCACGTGGTGGCGTTCGGGACCCTCGTCTTCCTGGTGGCGCCGCACAACTACGCCGTCGGCACCCAGGTCTTCGGGGTGGGCCTCGGCATCACGGCGTACACGCTCGGCATGCGGCACGCGTTCGACGCCGACCACATCGCGGTGATCGACAACACCACCCGCAAGCTGATGGCCGACGGCAAGCGGCCGGTCTCGGTGGGCTTCTGGTTCGCCCTCGGGCACTCGTCGATGGTGGTCGTCATGGCCGCCCTGGTCGCGGGCGGCGCGCAGCTGGCGAACACTCTGATGGACGACGAGTCGACCACCCACCAGTGGCTCGGCATGATCGGCACCACCACCTCCGGTGTGTTCCTCTACCTGATCGGCGCCCTCAACCTGGCGGCGCTGCTCGGCATCCTGAAGGTGTTCCGGGCGATGCGCGCCGGGCAGTACGACGAGGCCGAGCTGGAGCAGCACCTCAACGCGCGCGGGTTCATGGCCCGGGTGCTGAACCGGGCGACCCGCTCGATCACCCGGCCCGGCCAGATGTTCCCGGTGGGCATGGTGCTCGGCCTCGGCTTCGACACCGCGACCGAGGTGACCCTGATGGTGATGGCCGGCTCGGGTGCGGCGGCCGGCCTGCCCTGGTACGCGATCGTCTGCCTGCCGCTGCTGTTCGCGGCGGGGATGAGCCTGTTCGACACGCTGGACGGGACGTTCATGAACTTCGCGTACCAGTGGGCGTTCTCCAACCCGGTGCGCAAGGTGTACTACAACCTGACGATCACCGGGCTGTCGATCGCGGTGGCGTTCATCATCGGCACGATCGAGCTGGTCGGCGTGCTGCACGAGAAGCTGGACCTGACCGATCCGGTCACCGGCTGGATCGCGGACATCTCGCTCGACAACGTCGGTTACGCGATCGCCGGGCTGTTCGTCGTGGTCTGGGCCGCGGCGATCGCCTACTGGAAGCTGGCCGGAGTCGAGAAGCGCTGGGGCGCCGAACGCACCTGAGCACGCCTGCCGCACGCCTGGCGCGACGGCGCCTCCCCAGGGCGGGGAGGCGCCGTCGCGCGCGTTCCGACTCGGTCGTTCCGGGTCAGCTGTGCTGGTGGCCGTAGCGCCGGCGGAAGCGCTCGACGCGGCCCGCGGTGTCGAGCACGCGGGACTGGCCGGTGTAGAAGGGGTGGCTCGCCGAGGAGATCTCGACGTCGATGACCGGGTAGGTGTTGCCGTCCTCCCACTCGACCGTGCGGTCGCTGGTGACCGTCGAGCGCGTGAGGAAGGAGAGGCCGCCGACCTTGTCGCGGAAGACGACGGGTCGGTAGGCGGGGTGGATTCCGGGCTTCACGGGGGTGCCTCCTCGGTGGGGGGTGCGGCGTTCTTCGTGCGGTGGTCTCCGGTCAGCGCTCTTCGCGGAAGTCGACGTGCTCGCGCGCGACCGGGTCGTACTTGCGCAGCACCGTCCGGTCCGGGTCGTTCCGGCGGTTCTTGCGGGTCACGTACGTGTAGCCGGTGCCGGCGGTGGAGCGGAGCTTGATGACGGGGCGCAGTTCGCTGCGGGCCATGTGGTCCTCCCGAGGGTCGGTGGTGCGGCGGTTCGGGGCCGGGTTGGAACCGTACACCGAAATGGATGTCATTTTCATGTGGTTTAACGTGACCTCCGTCCCGCCCATTCCCGGACCGTTCCTGGAGCCCCCCATGTCCGCCCACTGCCAGCTCACCGGCCGCCGGCCCGGCTTCGGCAACGCGATCTCGCACTCGCACCGCCGCACCCCGCGGCGCTTCGACCCCAACGTCCAGCGCAAGCGCTACTGGCTTCCGGGTGAGGGCCGGTACGTCCGGCTCGCGCTCAGCGCCAAGGGGATCCGCACGATCGACGCGATCGGGGTCGAGGCCGCCGTCGCCCGGATCCGGGCCCGGGGGGAGAGGGTCTGATGGCCAAGCGGAGCAAGATCGCCAAGAACGAGCGGCGGCGTGAGACCGTCGCCCGCCACGCCGGGCGCCGTGCCGAGCTCAAGCGGATCGTCGCCCAGCCCGGCACCGCCCCCGCCGAGCGCGCCGCCGCCCGGGCCGAACTCGCCCGCCAGCCGCGCGACGCCAGCGCCACCCGCGTCCGCAACCGCGACACCGTCGACGGCCGCCCGCGCGGTTACGTCGGCGCCTTCGGCCTCTCCCGGATCAACCTGCGCACCCTCGCCCACGCGGGCCACCTGCCCGGCGTCCGCAAGGCCGGCTGGTGAGCGGCGCGGACGGGACCAGGCTGCCCGTCGTGGTCGTCGCCGGCCTGCACGCCGACCACCGCCGGAGTGCCGTCGAGGAGTTGGTGCGCGGCGCGGTCGACGCCGTGGTCCTCCACCACGACCTGCGGGACGCCTCCCGCGGTGTCGTCCACCGCCGACTGCGCGACGCGGGCGGCGAGTTCGACCCGGCCGACGTGCGGCTGCTCAACGACTGCCCGTGCTGCGCCCTGCGGGAGGACCTGCTGCCCCGGCTGCTGCGGATCGCGGACGAAGGGCGGCACGGGCTCGCGGTGGTCGAACTGTGGGGCGGCAGCGATCCGCACCCGGCCGTCGAGGTCATCGCCGGCGGCGAGGTCGGCGGCCGGCCCCTGGAGGAGGCCGTCGAGCTCGCGGGCGTCGTCACCGCCGTCGACCCCGACCGGCTCACGGGCGAACTCTCCGTCCCCGACGACCTCGTGGAGCACGGCGAGCACACCGCACCGGAGGACCCCCGCACCCGCGCGGAGGCCCTCGCCCACCAGATCGAGTACGCGACCACCCTCGCCGTCCCACGCGCGACCGCGCACACGGGCCTGGACGTGGACGGGATCACCCACCTCCTCGACTCCTGCCTGCTCACCGACGCCGAACTCGCCACCGGCGAATCCGGCTGGAAGGCACTGCCCGACGCCTTCCACGACCTGCTCGACCCCGTCGCCCGAGGATCATCACTGTGCGTAAACGACTCAACCCGCCGAGGCCCAAGCCCAACGCGCTGGTCACAGCCGGTATCGAGGACGCCGACTACAAGGACACCGATCTCCTGCGGAAGTTCCTCTCCGACCGCGGCAAGATCCGCATCCGCCGGCTCGGCCGACTGACCGTCCGCCGGCAGCGGGCGATGGCCCGGGCGATCAGGAACGCCCGCGAGATGGCCCTGCCCCCGCACGCCACCCGATAGGAGACCCCGATGGCCGTACCCAAGCGCAAGACGTCCCGCAGCAACACGCGGCACCGCCGGGCCCGGTGGAAGGCGAGCGCGCCGAAGCTCGTCCCGATCACGGTGAACGGGCGGGAGCTGCTCGTCCCGCAGCACCTCGTGCCCGCCTACCGGAGGGGGCTCGTCGATCCGGAAGGGGGGTGACGGCGCCGCCGGGGGCGTGGGTGGGTAAGGGTCGCGCCCCCGTCGGGGGTTCTCGGCGGGCGGATCGGGGGCGGGGTTCGTAGGCTCGACGCATGTCTGATGCGTACGCGGGTCGGCAGGAGCGGCTGCGGGAGCACTGCAGTGCGGCCGGGGCCGATGCGGCGCTGATCACCCGGCCGGCCAACGTGCGGTACCTGACCGGCTGCGCCCCCTGCGGCGCGACCCTGCTGCTCACCAGGGAACGGGCGCTGCTGACGCTGCCGGACGACCTGCCGCCGGACGACACCGGGGAGCACCTGATCGCCGCCGACGTCACGCAGGTCCCCGTGCCGGCCGGGGCGGACACCGCGCTGGCGGCCGCGGCCGAGGCCTCGCGGCTGCGGGTGCAGGCCATGGCGGTGGAGGAGCACGACCTCACCGTCCTGCGCCACCGCGCGGTGGCGAGCCTGGCCGAGGGGGTCCGGCTGGCCGAGCTGGGGCAGGTCGTCGAACGGCTGCGGGTGATCAAGGACGAGCACGAGATCGCCGATCTGCGGATCGCCGCCGAGATCGCCGACCAGGCGCTCGGCGAGCTGCTGGAGTCGATCCTGGTCGGCCGCACCGAGCGGCACCTGGCGATGGAGCTGGAGCGCCGGATGATCGACCACGGTGCCGACCGGGCGGCCTTCCCGGTCTCGGTCGGCACCGGCAGCCACTCCGGCCAGCCCGCCCACCAGCCGACCGACCGCCGGGTCGAGGAGGGCGACTTCCTGACCGTGGTGCTCGGCGCCCAGTACCGCGGGTACGGCGTGTCGACCGCCCGGACCTTCGTGATCGGCGCCGCCCCCGCGCCCTGGCAGGTGGAGCTGCACCGGCTGGTGTTCCGGGCGCAGCGGGCCGGGCGGGAGGCGCTCGGACCCGGCGTCGAGCAGTGCGTACCCGACCGGGCGGCGCGGCAGATCCTGGACGCGGCCGGCTACTCCGAGGCCTCCCCGCACCCGGTGGGCCACGGCATCGGGCTGGAGATGCGGGAGGCGCCGCGCCTGGGCCCGGCGGACATGGGTAAACTGGACAGCCGCGTACCGGTCACCGTCGGTCCGGGGGTACACATCCCGGGCAAGGGCGGGGTCCGGATCGAGGACACGCTCGTCGTGCGCCCCCTCGAAGAGGGCGGGCCCGAGCTGCTCACCATCACCACCAAGGAGCTCCTCGCCCTGTGACGGCGGCCCCGGGCCGCCGGTGGCAGGACGCGACCCTTGGTTCCTTGACAGCTATATCCAGGAGTAAGTGCGCCCGTGGCTTCCACGAACGATCTCAAGAACGGCATGGTCCTCAAGCTGGAGGGCGGCAAGCTCTGGTCCGTCGTCGAGTTCCAGCACGTCAAGCCCGGCAAGGGCCCGGCCTTCGTGCGTACGAAGCTCAAGGAGGTCCTGACGGGCAAGGTCGTCGACAAGACCTTCAACGCCGGCACCAAGGTCGAGACCGCCAACGTCGACAAGCGCGGCATGCAGTTCTCGTACAAGGACGGCGAGAACTTCGTGTTCATGGACATGGACACCTACGACCAGCTCACCATCGAGCCGGCCGTCGTCGGTGACGCCGCCAACTACCTGCTGGAGGGCTTCGAGGCCCTGGTCGCCACCAACGAGGGCTCGGTGCTCTACATCGAGCTCCCGACCTCCGTCGAGCTGGTCATCGCGCACACCGAGCCGGGCGTCCAGGGCGACCGCTCCACCGGTGGCACCAAGCCGGCCACCCTGGAGACCGGTGCCGAGATCCAGGTCCCGCTCTTCGTCGTCACCGGCGAGAAGGTCAAGGTCGACACCCGCGACGGCAGCTACCTCGGCCGGGTGAAGTAAGTCCGTGTCGGCCGCACGCAGCAAGGCCCGCACGCGGGCCTTCCAGATCCTCTTCGAGGCCGACCACCGCGGGGTCGACCCGCAGCAGGTCCTCGCCGACTGGGTGGCCCGCGCCCGCGAGCCCAAGCCCGACGAGGGCACCCCCCAGGTCGCCGAGTACACGATGGAGCTGATCGAGGGTTACGTCCGGCACGCCCGCCGGATCGACGACCTGATCTCCCAGTACGCGGTGGGCTGGACGATCGACCGGATGCCGATCGTGGACCGCAACGTCCTGCGGCTCGGCGCCTACGAGCTGATCTGGGAGGACGGCGTCCCGGACGCCGTCGTCCTGGACGAGGCGGTCGAGATCGCCAAGGAGTTCTCCACGGACGACTCCCCGTCCTTCGTCAACGGCCTGCTCGCCCGCTTCCTGGAGCTGAAGCCGAGCATCCGCCGCTAGGCACGGACGGGCCCCGCCCCGCGAACGGCCGCCGGACCCGCACGAGGGTCCGGCGGCCGTCGCGCGTTTCACCCGGGTGGCGTATGTTGGGATCCTACTGGCCGGTAACTTATCGGTCGGCACCAGGAGAGATCCCCAGGTATCCCCACGCACGTCCGCAGTGAAGGGCAGGCCACCCCCATGACCACGGCGATCCGCAGCGAGTTCGACCAGGGCATCGCGCTGAGCAGACACCCCGAGGAGCCCGGCCGTTACGACGGCGAGCTCGGCGCGGGCTGGCAGATCGGCGGCGGCGTCAACGGCGGGCTGCTGCTCGCCGTCGCCGGGCACGCGCTGTCGCTGGAGCACGGCGACCACCCCGACCCGGTGTCGATCAGCGGTTACTACCTGTCCGCGTCGGTGCCGGGCCCGGCCACCGTCCGCACCGAGGTGCTGCGCTCGGGTCGCGGCCTGTCCACCGGCACCGCCTCGCTCAGTCAGGACGGCGTCGAGCGGCTGCGCGTCGTCGCCAGCCACGGTGACCTCTCGACGGCCGTCGGCGAGGTGCGCACCAGCGCGCGGCCGCCGCAGCTGCCGCCTCCGGACCAGTGTGTCGGCGTCGAACACGCGCCCAGGGAACTCATCGCCCAGGCCGCCCTGTTGGAGCGCTTCGACCTGCGGCTCGACCCGGCCACGATCGGCTGGGCGCTCGGACAGCCGTCCGGCACGGGGCGGATCCAGGGCTGGTTCCGGCTCGCCGACGGCCGCGAGCCCGACCCGCTGCTGCTCCTGCTGGTCGCCGACGCGCTGCCGCCGGTCACCTTCGACCTGGGGATGCCGGGATGGGCGCCGACCGTCGAACTGACCGTCCACCTGCGGGCCAGGCCGGTGCCCGGCTGGCTGCGGGTCACCCACGCGACCCGCAACCTGGCCGGCGGCTACTTCGAGGAGGACGCCGAGGTCTGGGACGAGGCCGGCCGCCTCGTCGCGCAGTCCCGCCAGCTCGCCCGGGTTCCGCGCCCGGCGTGAGGCGCGACGGCGCGAGAACCGGCGCATTACCGGTGGTTACATTCCTGTGACACGCCGTACGTGTGCGGCGCTCGGGACTGGGGAGTAACACGGTCAGCGGCGGCCCCCGCCGCCGACCGTGACCCTACTGAGCCAGGAGCCACACGTGAGCGGGCGTAGCGAGCGAGCCATCAGGAGGCGCGTGTGGGCGAATGCCCCTGCCGAGCGCAGCGAGGTGGGAGCATGAGTCGAAACGGCCGCGCGCGACGCCGCATCTCCGACTGCACCGCCGGCGGCTTCCGCCCGGATGCCCGTGCCGCGCACCAGCGCGGCGACGCGGAGGGTGCCGACCAGGCCTTCGTCATCGGCGTGCTGACCAGCGCCGCGGACTTCGAACGGGCCCGCGCCTGGCGGGTGACCGACGCCCCCGACTACGAGCGCTACCTGGCCGACACGGCCGACCTGCTCGCCGAGGCGCTGCGGCGCTTCGACACCGTCCGGGCGCGGATGTTCCACCCGCAGGACTTCGCCGAGTTCTGCGTCCTGCACGGGCTGGACCCGGCCGAGCCGGCCGCCCGCGACCGCTACCTGGTCAACCCCGCGCTGCAGACCCAGCTGCTCGCCTACCAGGGCGAGGAGCTCGCCGGGGACTTCGTGCCGCGCCTGGTCCGCGCCAGGGAGAACGGACTGACGCTCCGCCACGCCGACCTGATCCTCGACGGCGGGCTCTACGGCGCCACCGGCGAGGTGGACGAGGACCACGGCCGCTGGGTGCGCACCGCCCACCAGCGCGGCTCCGAGGTGCTGCGCCGGATGCTGGTCGGCGCGGGCGCCGGGGTGTACGAGCTGCGGGTGCGGGTGGACGCGCCGGGCGGGAGGCTGAGCGCCGCGGCCCGCGTCCTCCAGTGGGAGGACGGCGTGGTGCGGATCAACGACGAGGACCTGGAGCTGGTCTGCGCGGTGCTGTGCGCCGGGCTGGCCCTGGAGCTGCCGGGCGTGGCCGTGCTGCACGGCTCGCAGGGGTCGGCGGAGGCCTGCGGGGAGTACCGGCCGGCCGCGTGGGCCTGGTCGAGCGGCGGGCCGGACTGGGCGCCGGCGGCCCGGCCGGTGCGCCTGGACGGAGTGGCGGCGCAGCCCGGTTACAGCCTGGGCACGGTCTGCTGAGGCGCTGCCGGGGCGCTGAGGGGACGCTGCTGAGGCACGGCGGAAGGCACGGGAAGGCACGGGAGGGGAACCGCCGGAGGCACTGGCCCCGGCATCTGGAAACACCACGGCGCGGCCCCCGGGGTCCGGAGTGCCGCGCCGTGACGTTTCTGCTTGCCCGAAAGGGCGGTACGAGCCTCGTTTCCGCTGGCGGGAGCCGGTGCGGGGAGCGTCAGCTCGCCTCGTCCTCGCGCACCGCGCGGCGCGCGTCGGGGTTGAGCACGCCCCACGAGATCAGCTGCTCGGTGAGGATCGACGGCGACTGGTCGTAGATGACGGCCAGGGTGCGCAGGTCGTCCTGGCGGATCGACAGCACCTTGCCGTTGTAGTCGCCGCGCTGGCTCTGGATGGTCGCCGCGTAGCGCTGCAGCGGGCCGGCCTTCTCGGACGGGACCTGGGTCAGTCTCTCCAGGTCGAGCACCAGGCGCGGCGGCGGCTCGGCCGCGCCGCCCGGGGTGCCGCCGGGCAGCAGCTCCTGCACCGGGACGCCGTAGAACTCGGCCAGCTCGGCCAGCCGCTGCACGGTGACCGCACGGTCGCCGCGCTCGTACGAGCCGACGACGACTGCCTTCCAGCGCCCCTGGGACTTCTCCTCGACACCGTGCAGGGAGAGACCCTGCTGAGTGCGGATCGCTCGGAGCTTGCCTCCGAGTTGCTTCGCGTAGTCGCTGGACATTGATCTCCCCGGACGAGATTGCTTCGCGTTCAGTGGTGGGTCACGGGCGATTGCCGACGTCGTTACCGGTGGGTTCGACGTCCGTCTCGTAACTCACTGTGAGGTTACGTAGAGTAAGGTGTTGCGTCAAGCCGAATGGGGCAGTCGTGCGAATGGCCTGCGTCCGGGGCGCGTCGGGCGCGTTAACCCGGTGAAGCGGAACGGTGCCGGTCCGTTTGCCCGCTTGCGCGCTGATAGGATTGCCCGAAGCCCGCGCCCGGTCGGCGGGGGCCATCCCAGACATCCTTTAAGGCCCGTCCCGTGAGGCGGGGAAGGAGGTCCGCTTCGGCATGACCACACACCAGGATCCGTCACCCCGAGCTCCGCACCAGGTGCTGGACGGCGCGGACATCGCCCGGGTCGTCACCCGGATAGCGCACGAGATCGTCGAGCGCGCCAAGGGCGCGGAGGACGTCGTGCTGCTCGGCATCCACACCCGCGGCGTCCACCTCGCCCGCCGGCTGCGCGACCGGCTGGCCCAGATCACCGGCCGCGAGATCCCGCTCGGCACCCTGGACATCACGATGTACCGGGACGACCTGCGGCTCAAGCCCGCCCGCGCCCTGGAGCACACCGAGATCCCGGTCGGCGGCATCGACGGCAAGCTCGTGATCCTCGTCGACGACGTGCTGTTCTCCGGCCGCACCATCCGCGCCGCACTCGACGCGCTCGGCGACATCGGCCGCCCGCGCGCCGTCCAACTGGCCGTCCTGGTCGACCGCGGCCACCGCGAGCTTCCGATCCGCGCCGACTACGTGGGCAAGAACCTGCCCACCTCGCTGCGCGAGGCCGTGCAGGTGCGCCTGGCCGACACCGACGGCGTGGACGCCGTCCTGGTCGGCGACCGCGACCACAACCAGCGCTCGTCGCAGGCCCTGACCGAACCGCACCTTCCGGAGTAGCCGCGTGATGCGCCACCTCGTCTCCGCCGCCGATCTCACCCGCGACGACGCGCTGCTGATCCTGGACACCGCCGAGGAGCTGGCCCAGCTCTCCGGCCGGGCCGTGAAGAAGCTGCCCACGCTGCGCGGCCGGACCGTCGTCAACCTCTTCTTCGAGGACTCGACCCGCACCAAGACCTCCTTCGAGGTCGCCGAGAAGCGACTCTCGGCGGACGTCATCAACTTCTCCGCCAAGGGCTCGTCCGTCTCCAAGGGCGAGAGCCTCAAGGACACCGCGCTGACCCTGCAGGCCATGGGCGCCGACGCGGTCGTCATCCGCCACCACGCCTCCGGCGCGCCGGCCCGCCTGGCGCAGTCCGACTGGCTGCACGGCAGCGTCATCAACGCCGGTGACGGCACCCACGAGCACCCCACCCAGGCGCTGCTCGACGCCTTCACCATGCGCCGCCACCTCAACCCGGGCACCGGCAAGGACCTGGCGGGGCGGCGGGTGACGATCGTCGGCGACGTCCTGCACAGCCGGGTCGCCCGCTCCAACGTCCACCTGCTGACCACCCTCGGCGCCCAGGTCACCTTCGTCGCCCCGCCGACGCTGCTGCCCATCGGCATCGAGAACTGGCCCTGCGAGATCAGCTACGACCTGGAGAGCGTGCTCCCCAAGACGGACGCGCTGATGATGCTCCGGGTGCAGCGCGAGCGCATGAACGCCGCGTTCTTCCCGACCGAGCGGGAGTACAGCCGCCGCTACGGCATGAACGGCCTGCGGATGACCCAGCTGCCCGAGCACGCGATCGTCATGCACCCCGGCCCGATGGTCCGCGGCATGGAGATCACCGCCGAGGTCGCCGACTCGCCGCGCTGCACCGTGGTCGAGCAGGTCGCCAACGGCGTGTCGGTCCGCATGGCCGTGCTGTACCTGCTCCTCGGCGGGGCCGTCTTCGCCGACGGCCCGAACGACGCCGCCCGCACCGAATCCGTGGAGACCGCCAAGTGACCACCTACCTGATCCGCAACGCCCAGATCGCCGGCGGCGCCCCGCAGGACCTCCACCTCGCCGACGGCGTGATCAAGGAGATCGGCACCGGCCTGGCCGTCGAGGCCGACATCGAGATCGACGCGACCGGCCTGATCGTGCTGCCCGGCCTGGTCGACCTGCACACCCACCTGCGCGAGCCCGGCCGCGAGGACGCCGAGACCGTCCTCACCGGTACCCAGGCCGCCGCGATGGGCGGTTTCACCGCCGTGCACGCGATGGCCAACACCACCCCGGTGGCCGACACCGCAGGCGTCGTCGAGCAGGTCTGGCGGCTCGGCCAGGAGGCCGGCTACTGCGACGTGCAGCCGGTCGGCGCCGTCACCGTCGGCCTGGAGGGCAAGAAGCTCGCCGAGCTCGGCGCCATGCACGAGTCCGCCGCCGGCGTCCGGGTCTTCTCCGACGACGGCAAGTGCGTCGACGACGCCGTGCTGATGCGCCGCGCGCTGGAGTACGTCAAGGCCTTCGACGGCGTCGTCGCCCAGCACGCCCAGGAGCCGCGGCTCACCGAGGGCGCCCAGATGAACGAGGGCCAGGTTTCCGGCGAGCTCGGGCTCGGCGGCTGGCCGGCCGTCGCCGAGGAGTCGATCATCGCCCGCGACGTGCTGCTCGCCGCGCACGTCGGCTCCCGGCTGCACGTCTGCCACGTCTCCACGGCCGGCTCGGTCGAGATCATCCGCTGGGCCAAGGCCAAGGGCTGGGACGTCACCGCCGAGGTCACCCCGCACCACCTGCTGCTCACCGACGAGCTGGTCCGCTCCTACGACCCGGTCTACAAGGTGAACCCGCCGCTGCGCACCGCCGCGGACGTCCAGGCGCTGCGCAAGGCGCTCGCCGACGGCACCATCGACGCCGTCGCCACCGACCACGCGCCGCACCCGGCCGAGGACAAGGACTGCGAGTGGGCCGTCGCCGCGATGGGCATGGTCGGCCTGGAGACCGCACTGTCGGTGGTGCAGCAGACCATGGTCGACACCGGCCTGCTGAACTGGGAGGGCGTCGCCGACCGCATGTCCCACCGCCCGGCCCGGATCGGCCGTCTCGCCGGGCACGGCCGGCCCGTCTCGGTCGGTGAGCCGGCCAACCTGGTGCTGTTCGATCCCGCGTACCGTGGTGCCGTGAACCCGGACAGCTTCGCCACCCGCAGCCGCAACACCCCCTACAAGGGCCTCGACCTGCCCGGACGGGTGCACGCCACCTTCCTGCGCGGCCGGGCCACCGTCCTGGCCGGGGAGCTCGTCGAGCAGGGCGTCGACGCGTGAGTTTCCACCGCACGCTCGCCCCACTCACCCCGCTGGCCCAGGAACAGGCCAAGGTCCACGACTGGCCCGGGTACATCGGCTGGGCCGTCGGCCTGCTGATCGTGATCGGGCTCGTCTACTGGCTGATGCGTCAGGGCTGGAACTGGCGGCGCACCCTGCAGTCCGGCATCCCGCCGCTGCCCGCCGTGCCGGCCGGCGCCGGCCGGACCATCCTGGAGACCAGCGGCCGGTACCACGGCACCACCACCGCCGGGAACTGGCTCGACCGGGTCGTCGCGCACGGCCTGGGCACCCGCAGCCGCGCCGACCTCACCCTCGGCGAGGACGGCCTGCTGGTGCGCCGCCCCGGCGACGTCGACCTCTGGATCCCGGCCGGGCACCTGACCGGTGCCCGCACGGACTCCGGAATCGCCGGCAAGGTCGTCCCGGCCGGGATCCTCGTCGTCACCTGGACGCACGAGGGCACCGAGCTGGACTCCGGCTTCCGGGCCGACCACCCCGACGAGCACGCCGCCTGGGTCGAGGCGGTCGCTCACCTCGCAACACGTACGAAGACGAAGACGGAAGAGGCCGCGCAATGACCGCACCTGCCCCCACCACGCAGCGCCAACGGCGGGAACGCGTCCCGGCCGTGCTCGTCCTGGAGGACGGCCGGACCTTCCGCGGCCAGGCCTACGGCGCCGTCGGCGAGACCTTCGGCGAGGCGGTCTTCAACACCGGCATGTCCGGCTACCAGGAGACCCTCACCGACCCGTCGTACCACCGCCAGGTGGTCGTGATGACGGCCCCCCAGATCGGCAACACCGGCTGGAACGACGAGGACGACGAGTCCAAGCGGATCTGGGTCGCCGGGTACGTCGTGCGCGACCCCGCCCGGGTCGCCTCCAACTGGCGCTCGCGCCGCTCGCTGGACGACGAGCTCGTCCGCCAGGGCGTCGTCGGCATCAGCGGCATCGACACCCGCGCGCTCACCCGGCACCTGCGCGACCGCGGCGCGATGCGCTGCGGCATCTTCTCCGGCCCGGCGCTCGCCGACCCGGCCGCCCTGCTCGCCCGGGTGCAGCAGTCGCCCGAGATGAAGGGCGCCGACCTGTGCGCCGAGGTCGCCACCACCGAGCCGTACATCGTCCCGGCCATCGGTGAGAAGAAGTTCACCGTCGCCGCGCTGGACCTCGGCATCAAGGCGATGACCCCGCAGCGGATGGCCGAGCGCGGCATCGAGGTCCACGTGCTGCCGGCCAACGCCACCCTGGAGGACGTCTACGCCGTCAGCCCGGACGGCGTCTTCTTCTCCAACGGCCCGGGCGACCCGGCGACCGCCGACCACCAGGTCGCCGTCGCGCAGGGCGTGCTGGAGCGGAGGACCCCGTTCTTCGGGATCTGCTTCGGCAACCAGATCCTGGGCCGCGCCCTCGGCTTCGGCACCTACAAGCTCAAGTACGGCCACCGCGGCATCAACCAGCCGGTGCAGGACCGCACCACCGGCAAGGTCGAGGTGACCGCCCACAACCACGGCTTCGCCGTGAACGCGCCGCTGGACAAGGTGAGCGACACCCCCTACGGGCGGGTCGAGGTCTCCCACGTCTGCCTCAACGACGACGTGGTCGAGGGCCTGCAGGCGCTCGACGTGCCCGCCTTCAGCGTGCAGTACCACCCCGAAGCGGCCGCCGGCCCGCACGACGCCGCCTACCTGTTCGACCGCTTCGTGAAGCTCATGGAGGGCCAGCGTGCCTAAGCGCACTGACATCAAGTCCGTCCTGGTGATCGGGTCCGGCCCGATCGTGATCGGCCAGGCCGCCGAGTTCGACTACTCGGGCACGCAGGCCTGCCGCGTCCTCAAGGCCGAGGGCCTGCGGGTCGTGCTGGTCAACTCCAACCCGGCCACCATCATGACCGACCCGGAGATCGCCGACGCCACCTACGTCGAGCCGATCACCCCGGAGTTCGTCGAGAAGATCATCGCCAAGGAGCGCCCCGACGCGCTGCTGCCGACCCTCGGCGGGCAGACCGCGCTCAACACCGCGATCTCGCTGCACGCGGCCGGCACGCTGGAGAAGTACGGCGTCGAGCTGATCGGCGCCGACGTCGAGGCGATCAACAAGGGTGAGGACCGCGACCTCTTCAAGGGCGTCGTCGAGGCCGTCAACGCCAAGATCGGCCACGGCGAGTCCGCCCGCTCGGTCATCTGCCACACCATGGACGAGGTGCTGGCCGGCGTCGACACCCTCGGCGGCTACCCCGTCGTCGTGCGCCCCTCCTTCACCATGGGCGGCGCCGGCTCCGGCTTCGCCCACAACGAGGAGGACCTGCGCCGCATCGCCGGTCAGGGCCTGACCCTCTCGCCGACCACCGAGGTGCTCCTGGAGGAGTCCATCCTCGGCTGGAAGGAGTACGAGCTGGAGCTGATGCGCGACAAGCACGACAACGTCGTGGTCGTCTGCTCCATCGAGAACTTCGACCCGATGGGCGTGCACACCGGTGACTCGATCACCGTCGCCCCGGCGATGACGCTCACCGACCGCGAGTACCAGATCCTGCGCGACGTCGGCATCGCCGTCATCCGTGAGGTCGGCGTCGACACCGGCGGCTGCAACATCCAGTTCGCGGTCAACCCCGAGGACGGCCGGGTCATCGTCATCGAGATGAACCCGCGCGTGTCGCGCTCCTCGGCGCTCGCCTCCAAGGCCACCGGCTTCCCGATCGCCAAGATCGCCGCCAAGCTGGCCGTCGGCTACACGCTCGACGAGATCCCCAACGACATCACGGAGGAGACCCCGGCCTCCTTCGAGCCGACCCTCGACTACGTCGTCGTCAAGGTGCCGCGCTTCGCGTTCGAGAAGTTCCCGAGCGCCGACGCCACCCTCACCACGACCATGAAGTCCGTCGGCGAGGCCATGGCCCTCGGCCGCAACTTCCCCGAGGCGCTGCAGAAGGCGCTGCGCTCGCTGGAGAAGAAGGGCTCCCAGTTCACCTGGACCGGCCCCGTGGGCGACAAGGCCGAGCTGCTGGCCAAGGCCGTCGTGCCGACCGACGGCCGGATCAACACCGTGATGGACGCCATCCGGGCCGGCGCCACCCCGGAGGAGGTGTTCGAGGCCACCAGGATCGACCCGTGGTTCGTCGACCAGCTCTTCCTGCTCGACGAGATCGCCGGCGAGCTCGCCGACGCCGCCGAGCTCACCCCGGACCTGCTGCGCCACGCCAAGCGGCACGGCTTCTCCGACCAGCAGATCGGCGAGATCCGCGGCCTGAAGCCGGACGTCGTCCGCGAGGTGCGCCACGCGCTCGGCATCCGCCCGGTGTTCAAGACCGTCGACACCTGCGCCGCCGAGTTCGCCGCCAAGACCCCGTACTTCTACTCGTCCTACGACGAGGAGAGCGAGGTCGCCCCGCGCACCAAGCCCGCGGTGATCATCCTCGGCTCCGGCCCGAACCGCATCGGCCAGGGCATCGAGTTCGACTACTCCTGCGTCCACGCCTCCTTCGCGCTGGCCGAGGCCGGGTACGAGACCGTCATGGTCAACTGCAACCCGGAGACCGTCTCCACCGACTACGACACCTCCGACCGGCTCTACTTCGAGCCGCTCACCCTGGAGGACGTCCTGGAGATCGTCCACGCCGAGCAGCAGGCCGGGCCGCTCGCGGGTGTCATCGTCCAGCTCGGCGGCCAGACCCCGCTCGGCCTCGCCCAGGGGCTCAAGGACAACGGCGTGCCGATCGTCGGCACCCAGCCCGAGGCGATCGACCTCGCCGAGGAGCGCGGCGCCTTCGGCCGCGTCCTGCGCGACGCCGGCCTGCCGGCGCCCAAGCACGGCACCGCCTTCTCCTTCGAGGAGGCCAAGGCGATCGCCGACGAGATCGGCTACCCGGTCCTCGCCCGCCCGTCCTACGTGCTCGGCGGCCGCGGCATGGAGATCGTCTACGACGAGGCCTCCCTCGCCTCCTACCTGGAGCGGCACGCCGGCCTGATCTCCGAGCACCCGGTGCTGATCGACCGCTTCCTCGACGACGCGGTGGAGATCGACGTCGACGCGATCTACGACGGCACCGAGCTCTACCTCGGCGGCGTCATGGAGCACATCGAGGAGGCCGGCATCCACTCCGGCGACTCCGCCTGCGCGCTGCCCCCGATCACCCTCGGCGGCTACGACATCAAGCGCCTGCGCACCTCCACCGAGGCCATCGCGCGCGGCGTCGGCGTCCGCGGCCTGATCAACATCCAGTTCGCGATGGCCGGCGACATCCTCTACGTCCTGGAGGCCAACCCGCGCGCCTCCCGGACCGTCCCGTTCACCTCCAAGGCCACCGCGGTGCCGCTGGCCAAGGCGGCCGCCCGGGTCTCGCTCGGCACCACCATCGCCGAGCTGCGCGCCGAGGGCATGCTCCCGGCCGAGGGCGACGGCGGCACGCTGCCCGCCGACGCGCCGATCGCGGTCAAGGAGGCCGTGATGCCGTGGAGCCGCTTCCGCGACGTGCACGGCCGCGGGGTGGACACCGTCCTCGGCCCGGAGATGCGCTCGACCGGTGAGGTCATGGGCATCGACAAGGTCTTCGGCACGGCCTACGCCAAGGCCCAGGCCGGCGCCTACGGCGCGCTGCCGACCAAGGGCAAGGTCTTCGTCTCCGTCGCCAACCGCGACAAGCGCAACCTCGTCTTCCCGGCGCGCGCCCTGGTCAGCCTCGGCTTCGAGGTGCTCGCCACGGCCGGCACCGCCGAGGTGCTCCAGCGCGGCGGCATCCCGTCCACGCTGGTGCGCAAGCACAGCGAGGGCGAGGGCCCGAACGGCGAGAAGACCATCGTCCAGCTGATCCACGACGGCGAGGTCGACCTCATCATCAACACGCCGTACGGCACCGGCGGGCGCCTCGACGGCTACGAGATCCGCACGGCGGCCGTCGCCCGCGCCGTGCCCTGCCTGACCACCGTCCAGGCGATGGGCGCGGCCGTCCAGGGCATCGACCGGCTGCTGCGCGACGAGGTCGGGGTGATGTCGCTCCAGGAGCACGCCGAGCTGATCAACGCCGGCCGCAAGTAGCACCACCGCAGTGGGGGGCACCGGAGCTGGTCGGGTGCCCCCCACTTCCATGCCCAAGTTCGCCGCGGGACCCGGGAGTTGACCCCCTTGTACAAGCTTCTGTTCGACCTCGTCTTCAAGAAGATGGACCCGGAGAAGGCCCACCACCTCGCCTTCTTCTGGATCCGCCTCGCCTCCTCCGTGCCGGGCCTGCGCACCCTCGTCCGGCTGGTGCTCGCCCCGCAGGACCGGGCGCTGCGCACCCGCGCCCTCGGCCTCGACCTGCCCGGCCCGTTCGGGCTCGCGGCCGGCTTCGACAAGAACGGCGTCGGCATCGACGGCCTCGCGATGCTCGGCTTCGACTACGTCGAGATCGGCACCATCACCGGCGAGGCCCAGCCCGGCAACCCGGCGCCGCGGCTGTTCCGCCTGGTCGAGGACCGGGCGCTGATCAACCGGATGGGCTTCAACAACCAGGGCTCGGCCCGGGTCGCCGCCCGCCTCGCGGCCCGCCCGCACACCAGCTCCACCCCGGTGATCGGCGTCAACATCGGCAAGACCAAGGTGGTCGAGGAGGCCGACGCCGTCGCCGACTACGTCAAGTCGACCGAGCGGCTGGCCCGTTACGCCGACTACCTGGTCGTCAACGTCAGCTCGCCGAACACCCCCGGGCTGCGCGACCTGCAGGCCGTCGACCACCTGCGCCCGCTGCTCTCCGCCGTCCGCGAGGCCGCCGACCGCACCACCGCGCACCACGTGCCGCTGCTGGTGAAGATCGCCCCGGACCTCGCCGACGAGGACGTCGACGCCGTCGCCGACCTCGCCCTGGAGCTGGGTCTGGACGGCATCATCGCCACCAACACCACGATCGGCCGCGAGGGCCTGCGGGCCGACGCCGCGCGGGTCGAGGAGATCGGGATGGGCGGCCTGTCCGGCGCCCCGCTCAAGGCCCGCGCGCTGGAGGTCCTCCAGCGGCTGCGCACCCGCACCGGCGGCCGGCTGACGCTCGTGTCGGTCGGCGGCGTGGAGAGCGCCGAGGACGCCTGGCAGCGGATCATCCACGGCGCCGACCTCGTCCAGGGCTACAGCGCCTTCATCTACGAGGGCCCGTTCTGGTGCCGCCGCATCCACAAGGGCCTCTCCGCCCGGGTCCGGGACGCGGGCTTCCGCAACCTGGCCGCGGCGGTCGGCAGCGCCGTCCGCCCCTCGTGACCACCCGTACCGCCACTGGAAACCCCGGAGACGACATGACCCTCGCCCCGTTCGGCGCCCGGCTGCGCCAGGCCATGGACACCCGCGGCCAGCTCTGCGTCGGCATCGACCCGCACGCCTCCCTGCTCGCCGCCTGGGGACTCGGCGACGACGTCGCCGGCCTGGAGACCTTCAGCCGAACCGTGGTCGAGGCGCTGGCCGACCGGGTCGCCGTGCTCAAGCCGCAGGCCGCCTTCTTCGAGCGCTTCGGCAGCAAGGGCGTCGCCGTGCTGGAGAAGACCGTCGAGGAGGCCCGCGCGGCCGGTGCGCTGGTCCTGATGGACGCCAAGCGCGGCGACATCGGCTCCACCATGGCCGCCTACGCCGAGGCCTTCCTCGCGCCCGGCAGCCCGCTGTTCTCCGACGCCCTCACCGTCAGCCCCTACCTCGGTTTCGGCTCGCTGCGCCCGGCGCTCGACCTCGCGCGCGAGCACGGCTGCGGGGCGTTCGCGCTGGCGCTCACCTCCAACCCGGAGGGCGGCGAGGTGCAGCGCGCCGTCGGCGCCGGCGGCGAGCCGGTCGCGGCCTCGGTGCTGCGCCAGCTGGCGGCCGAGAACGCCGGGGCCGAGCCGCTCGGCTCGTTCGGCGCGGTGGTCGGCGCGACGCTCGCCGACGCGGGCGTGGACCTCGCGATCAACGGCCCGCTGCTGGCCCCCGGCATCGGCGCCCAGGGGGCGACGATGGCGGACCTGCCGCGGGTGTTCGGCGCCTCGGTGCGCAACGTCGTGCCGAGCGTCAGCCGGGACGTCCTCAAGCACGGCCCGTCGGTGCCGGCGCTGCGCGAGGCGGCCGAGCGGTTCGTGGGGGAGTACGCGGACGCGGTGAAGTAGCGCGGCGCGAAGTGCCGCCCGGGGCCGGGCGGTAGCCGGCCGGTGACCCTGCGCAGTGTGCGCAGGACCGGGCGGTGTCGCTCCGCCGGGCCTCCGGTTGACGTGAGCGCCGTCACATCGGCGGTGCCAAAGTCTCGCAATCGCGGTCATTTTGCCCCGGAAAGTCCTGGTCGGCCTTGGCTGACCAGGACTTTTCGTGTTCTTTTCCTGACGCGGCGCCGCAATCCGGGTAGTGTCCGGCGATAGGTCATCGAAGAGCCGCGATTCTCGTAGCTCCCGCAGGTCAGGGCCCTGGGGTTCCACTTGCGGAGGTGTCCTGGAGAACCAAACCAGTCATAGCTCAATCCCTTCCTTCCACACCCTGAGGTGAACGGCGTGGCTCTTCCGCCCCTTACCCCTGAACAGCGCACCGCCGCGCTCGCCAAGGCCGCCGAGGCTCGCCGGGAGCGCGCCGAGGTCAAGAACCGGCTCAAGCACTCCGGCGCCTCCCTGCACGAGGTGATCAAGGCCGGCAAGGCCGACAACGACGTCATCGGCAAGATGAAGGTCTCGGCCCTGCTGGAGTCGCTCCCGGGCGTCGGCAAGGTCCGGGCCAAGCAGATCATGGAGCGCCTCGGCATCAGCGAGAGCCGTCGTGTCCGCGGTCTCGGCACGAACCAGATCGCCTCCCTGGAGCGGGAGTTCGGCGGCGGTGCCGCCTGACCGTGCCCCCGTGGTCCCGGGATCGTCCGCGATCCGGGATAATCGGTGCATGAGTGAGCGTCCGCGGCTGACCGTGCTCTCCGGCCCTTCGGGGGTCGGCAAGAGCACGGTCGTCGCTCATATGAGGAAGCAGCACCCCGAGGTCTGGCTCTCGGTGTCGGCGACGACCCGCCACCCGAGGCCCGGCGAGCAGAACGGGGTCCAGTATCACTTCGTCGACAACGACGAGTTCGACAAGCTGATCGCCAACGGCGAGCTCCTGGAGTGGGCCGTCTTCGCCGGCAACCGCTACGGCACCCCGCGTGCCGCGGTGCAGGAGAAGCTGGAGCGCGGCGAGCCCGTCCTGCTGGAGATCGACCTCCAGGGCGCCCGCCAGGTGCGCGAGTCGATGCCCGAGGCGCAGCTGGTGTTCCTGGCTCCGCCGAGCTGGGACGAGCTGGTGCGTCGGCTGACCGGCCGGGGCACCGAGCCGCAGGACGTCATCGAGAAGCGGCTGGCTGCCGCCAAGGTCGAGCTCGCGGCGGAGCCGGAGTTCGACACGACTCTTGTCAACACCTCCGTCGAGCAGGTAGCGGCCGAACTGCTAGCCTTGCTCGGTGTAGGCTGACCTGTCTGTCTTTTCCATCCTTTCGGAAGGTTTTCGCGTGTCCTCTTCCATGACCGCGCCCGAGGGCATCATCAACCCGCCGATCGACGAGCTGCTCGAGGCCACCGACTCCAAGTACAGCCTGGTGATCTACGCCGCCAAGCGTGCGCGCCAGATCAACGCGTACTACTCCCAGCTCGGCGAGGGCCTGCTGGAGTACGTCGGCCCGCTGGTCGACACCCACGTCCACGAGAAGCCGCTGTCGATCGCGCTGCGCGAGATCAACGCCGGCATGCTGACCGCCGAGGCGGTCGAGGGCGCCTGAGCCGGTCGACCTCGTAACTCTCCGGAAGGGCCTGGCGGAATCGTTTCCGCCGGGCCCTTCGGCGTTGGGGCCCGGACGGGGCCACGGTGCGGGTGATCGTCGCGGGGCCGTAGGGTGTGCACGTCCCTGGAGTGGAGGAGAGCGGGATCATGAGCGCGACTTCGGACCGGACCGGCGCGGACGCCCCGCGCGTCGTCCTCGGCGTCAGCGGCGGCATCGCGGCGTACAAGGCCTGCGAGCTGCTCCGCCGGTTCACCGAGTCCGGCCACCAGGTCACCGTGGTGCCCACCGCCGCCGCGCTGCACTTCGTCGGCGAGGCCACCTGGGCCGCCCTGTCCGGCCGCCCGGCGGCCACCGAGACCTGGGAGAACGTCCACGAGGTGCCGCACGTGCGGATCGGCCAGCAGGCCGACCTCGTCGTCGTCGCCCCCGCCACCGCGGACCTGATCGCCAAGGCCGCCCACGGCCTGGCCGACGACCTGCTCACCAACACCCTGCTCACCGCGCGCTGTCCGGTCGTGATCGCGCCCGCGATGCACACCGAGATGTGGGAGCACCCGGCCACCCGGGAGAACGTCGCCACGCTGCGCCGCCGCGGCGTCATCGTGCTGGAGCCGGCCGTCGGGCGGCTCACCGGCAAGGACACCGGCAAGGGGCGGCTGCCCGAGCCGAGCGCGGTCTTCGAGGCCTGCCGGGCCGTGCTGCGCCGCGGCGGTGCCGTGCCGACCGACCTGGCCGGGCGCCACGTGGTGGTCTCGGCCGGTGGCACCCGGGAGCCGCTGGACCCGGTGCGCTACCTCGGGAACCGCTCCTCCGGCAAGCAGGGCTACGCGCTCGCCGTGACGGCGGCGGCCCGTGGGGCGCGGGTGACACTGGTCTCGGCCAACGCGGAACTGCCCGATCCGGCGGGGGTGGACGTGGTGCACGTCTCGACCGCGCTGGAGCTGCGCGAGGCCGCGCTGAAGGCGGCGGAGGACGCGGACGCCGTGGTCATGGCCGCGGCGGTGGCCGACTTCCGGCCCGCCGAGTACGTCACCGGCAAGATCAAGAAGGTCGAGGGGGTCGAGCCGGCGCCGGTCGCGCTGGTCCGCAACCCGGACGTCCTGGCCGAGCTGTCGGCCCACCGGCCCCGTTCGGGCCAACTGGTCGTGGGTTTCGCGGCGGAGACCGACGACGTGCTCGCGTACGGCCGCGCCAAGCTCGCCCGCAAGGGTTGCGACCTGCTCGTCGTCAACGAGGTCGGCAACGGCAAGGCCTTCGGGACGGACGTCAACGAGGCCGTGGTGCTGGGCTCCGACGGCAGTGAGACGGCCGTTCCGGTGGGCCCCAAGGAGGTGCTCGCGGACGTGGTCTGGGACCTGGTCGTGGAGCGGCTGGAAACGGTCGGCAACCGGACAGAAGGCGCTTGAGTCCGGTCGGAGAGCCACTTGATAACGGTCTCGTTTTCCGGAAGCGGGTGACGTTCGACGGAACCTGACCGTTAGACTCCAGGAATCAAGTCTTTCCGGATGTCCCCGGTTCGCCGGGGGCCTTCAGTCAGCAGCCGCTGCAACCCCAGGGAGCGCTGTGTCTCGCCGCCTGTTCACCTCGGAGTCCGTGACCGAGGGACACCCCGACAAGATCGCTGACCAGATCAGCGACACCATCCTCGACGCGCTCCTGCGGGAGGACCCGACCTCCCGGGTCGCCGTGGAGACGCTCATCACCACCGGCCAGGTGCACGTGGCCGGCGAGGTGACGACGAAGGCGTACGCGCCGATCGCCCAGCTCGTCCGGGACAAGATCCTGGAGATCGGTTACGACAGCTCCAAGAAGGGCTTCGACGGCGCTTCCTGCGGCGTGTCGGTGTCCATCGGTGCTCAGTCGCCCGACATCGCGCAGGGTGTCGACACCGCGTACGAGGCTCGGGTCGAGGGCGACGAGGATGACCTCGACAAGCAGGGTGCCGGCGACCAGGGCCTGATGTTCGGCTACGCCTCGGACGAGACCCCCGAGCTCATGCCGCTGCCGATCACCCTGGCGCACCGCCTGTCGCGCCGCCTGACCGAGGTGCGCAAGAACGGGACCATCCCGTACCTGCGCCCGGACGGCAAGACCCAGGTCACCATCGAGTACGACGGCGACAAGGCCGTCCGCCTCGACACCGTGGTCGTCTCGACGCAGCACGCCTCGGACATCGACCTGGAGTCGCTGCTCACCCCGGACATCCGCGAGTTCGTCGTGGAGCCGGAGCTCAAGGCGCTCGCCGAGCAGGGCATCAAGCTCGTGACCGACGGCTACCGGCTGCTGGTCAACCCGACCGGGCGCTTCGAGATCGGCGGCCCGATGGGCGACGCCGGCCTGACCGGCCGCAAGATCATCATCGACACGTACGGCGGCATGGCCCGCCACGGCGGCGGCGCCTTCTCGGGCAAGGACCCGTCCAAGGTGGACCGCTCGGCCGCGTACGCGATGCGCTGGGTCGCCAAGAACATCGTCGCCGCCGGCCTCGCCCGCCGCGCCGAGGTCCAGGTCGCCTACGCGATCGGCAAGGCCGAGCCCGTCGGCCTGTTCGTCGAGACCTTCGGCACCGAGACCGTCGCGGTCCTCGACATCCAGAAGGCCGTCAGCGAGGTCTTCGACCTGCGCCCCGCCGCGATCATCCGCGACCTCGACCTGCTGCGCCCGATCTACTCCCAGACCGCCGCCTACGGCCACTTCGGCCGTGAGCTGCCGGACTTCACCTGGGAGCGCACCGACCGCGTGGACCAGCTGAAGGCCGCCATCGCCGGCTGATCCCTCCGGGTTCCCGGAAGCGGCGCCCACTCCCCGACGGGGGTGGGCGCCGCTTCTGTGCGTCCTGTCGGTGTGACCTGGTAGTACTTGGGAGCGATGAGCAGCACAACAGGGGAGAACGGGGGCGCCGAGCCGGAGCAGCTGGCCTTCATCCGGGAGACGGTCCGGAAGGCCAAGCCGCGGACGTGGCGCGGCGCGAAGCGGGCCGAGCACCTGCCGGTGGCCCGGGTCGTGGTCGACAAGGGCGTGCTGACCATCGACAAGTTCTTCGACTACGAGGTCCCGGCCGCGATGGCCGAGGAGGCCCGGCCCGGCGTCCGGGTGCGGGTCCGGTTCGGCGCGCGCGTCGTCAAGGGGCAGCGCGAGGGCGGGGAGCTGCACGACGGGTTCATCGTGGCCCGGCTGGAGAAGAGCGACTTCCCCGGCCCGCTCGCGCCGCTCGCCCAGGTGCTCTCGCCCGAGCCCGTCCTCACCCCGCAGCTCCTGCGCCTGTGCCGGACCGTCGCCGACCGGTACGCGGGCACGCTGGCGGACGTCCTCCAGCTGGCGATCCCGCCCCGGCACGCCAAGGCCGAGGCGGAGGCCTCCCCGCCGCCGCGCCCGCGCCCGGCGGCGCCCGCCCCCGGCGGCTGGCAGCGCTACCCGGCCGGGCCCGACTTCCTCGCCGCGCTGGCCGGCGGCGGCGCGCCGCGGGCCGTCTGGTCGGCGCTGCCCGGGCCCGGCTGGCCGTACGAGATCGCCCGGGCCGTCGCGGCGACGCTGGCGGGCGGGCGCGGCGCGCTGGTCGTCCTGCCGGACGGCCGTTCGGTGGCGCGGGTGGACCGGGCGCTCACCGAGCTGCTCGGCGAGGGCATGCACGTCGCCCTGGAGGCGGAGGCCGGGCCGCGCGAGCGCTACCGGCGCTGGCTCGCGGTGAGCCGCGGCTCGGTGCACGCCGTCATCGGCACCCGCGCCACGATGTTCGCGCCGGTGCGCGACCTGGGGCTGGTCGTGGTCTGGTCGGACGGCGACAGCAGCCACAGCGATCCGCGCGCCCCGCACCCGCATGTCCGCGAGGTCGCGCTGCTGCGCGCCGCCGAGGAGGGCGCGGCCGTGCTGCTCGGCGGGCACGCCGTGACCGTCGAGGGTGCGCAGCTGGTCAGCACCGGCTGGGCGCGGCCGCTCGTCGCCGACCGGGAGACCGTCCGGCAGGTCGCGCCGCGCGTGCGGACCGTCACCGACCAGGACCAGCACCGGGACGCCGCCGCGCAGGCCGCCCGGCTGCCGTCGGTGGCCTGGGAGGCCGCGCGCGAGGCGCTCGCCGCCGGGCACCCGGTGCTCATCCAGGTGCCCCGGCGCGGCTACGTGCCCCGGCTCGCCTGCGGGCGCTGCCGGACGCCCGCTCGCTGCCGGCGGTGCGAGGGGCCGCTGGAGGCGCCCTCGGCGGACGCCGCGCTGTGCTGCACGTGGTGCGGCGAGCCGGAGAACGACTGGCACTGCACCGAGTGCGGCTCCTTCCGGCTGCGGGCCCAGGTGGTCGGCGCGCGGCGGACGGCCGAGGAGCTCGGGAAGGCCTTCCCGCGCATTCCGGTGCGGACCTCCGGGCGGGACGCGGTGCTCGCCACCGTGCCCGACGAGGCCTCGCTGGTGATCTCCACGCCCGGCGCCGAACCGGTGGTCGAGGACGGCCCCGGCTACGGCGCCGCGCTCCTGCTGGACGGCTGGGCGCTGCTGAGCCGCCCCGACCTGCGGGCCGGTGAGGAGACGCTGCGGCTGTGGCTGGCGGCCGCCGCGCTCGTCCGGCCGTCGACGGAGGGCGGGACGGTCGTCGTCGTCGCCGAGCCGTCCGCGCGGCCGGTGCAGGCCCTGGTGCGGTGGGACCCGCTCGGGCACGCCGGGCTGGAGCGGGACGAGCGGGCCCAGCTGCACTTCCCGCCGGTCTCGCGGATGGCCTCCGTCGCGGGGAGCCCGGCTGCGGTCGCCGACCTGCTCGGGCTGATCCGGCTGCCGGAGGGCGCGGACGTCCTCGGGCCGGTGCCCGTGCCGGCGCTGCGCGGCGAGGAGCAGGAGCGCGCGCTGCTGCGCGTGCCGCCCGGGCAGGGGGCGGCGTTGGCGGCGGCACTGAAGGCGGCGCAGATCGCGCGGATCGCGCTGCGGACGCCGGAAGCGGTCCGGGTGCGGGTGGATCCGACGGACATCGGCTGACGGGCGGGTGGCGGCGGTCCTCGCTCGGGCGCCGGGGGCTCGTCCCGGCTCCGTCTCGTGCGGGGGCGGGGTGAGTGGGCCACCCCGCCCCGGAGCCCCTCGGGAGGGGAGGGGTCAGCCGCGCAGGGGGATGCCGGTGCGGTCGATCGGGGAGCGCTCGGCGGGGGAACGGTCGGGGACGCCGCGGTCGATGGGCGTCCGGTCGATGGCGGTGCGGTCCACGCCGGGGCGGTCCGTGCCGGCATGCTCCAGTGCACTGCGGTCCAGGCCGCCCTGGCGGGCCGCCGGGACGGTCGCGGCCAGGCCGCTGCGCTCGGCCGGGGCGGGCAGCTCCTCGGAGCGGTCCGGGCGGCTCGGTCCGGGGACGGCGCCGCTCGCGGCCAGCAGTTCGCTGGTCGGCCGGCGCATACCGTACCGCCGGTGCACCGCCTGCTTGGTGACGCCGAGGGCCGATCCGACCGAGTCCCAGGAGAAGCCCAGTGCCCGGTCGAACTCGACCGCCGCCGCCACCAGCGTCTCCACGCTCTCCCGCAGCTCCTGCGCCAGGCGCACGGTCGGCGCGGGCGCCCGGCCGTACACCACGAACCCGGCCGAGGTGCTGGGGCGGCGCGGGCGGTAGACGTTGCCCAGCTGGGCGGTGAGGGTCCGCAGCGCGTCGACCTGGCGCCTCACCCGCTCGATGTCCCGCACCAGCAGGTGCAGGCTCGCCCGCGCCCGGGCGTCGTGGTTGATCTGCTCGGCCATGGCCTACGTGCCACCTTCCGTACGGTCAGCTCGGCCGGAGCGCCGTGTCCCGCGCGCCCCGGCCCCGGTCAATCTCACTTGACCAACGCCGAAGCGGGGGCCGGGGTAACGCCGCTGAGCGGACTCGGGATATGCCAGTAACGGGTGTGGGTGGCACGGGACGGGGCCGGTGGGCGGTGCGGGAGCGTCCGGTGCGGGGTGTGAGGCCTGCGGGGTGCGTCGGACGGGGTGGCGGAGGGCGGTCGGCCGGGCCGCACGGAGGGGTTGCATAGACTTGCCGGTGAACCAGTCGTTGCCCCCAGCCCCGCGCCCCTACGGACAGGAGCCCGCGCCCCGTGGCGATCCAGCCGATCCGTCTCTTCGGAGATCCCGTCCTGCGCGCCACCGCCCAGCCGGTGACCACCTTCGACAAGGAGCTGCGCAAGCTCGTCGGGGACCTCACCGACACCATGCTCGACGCCCCCGGCGCCGGCCTCGCCGCGCCCCAACTCGGCGTCTCCCTGCGGGTGTTCACCTATCACGTGGACGGCATCACCGGACACCTGATCAACCCGGACCTGTCGCTGAGCGAGGACGAGCAGGACGGCCCCGAGGGCTGCCTCTCCCTGCCGGGCCTGCGTTACGACACCAAGCGCGCCCACGGCGTCGTCGCCAAGGGCTTCAACATGTACGGCGATCCGGTCACCCTGGAGGGCACCCAGCTGCTCGCCCGCTGCATCCAGCACGAGACCGACCACCTCGACGGGATCATCTTCATCGACCGGCTCGACACCGAGCAGCGCAAGGCCGCACTCAGGGCGATCCGGGAGGCGGAGTGGGGCACCGGGCCGGCACCGGTCGTCAAGGTCTCCCCGCACAGCACCTTCGGCGCGGCGCGCTGAGCTCCCCACTGGCCTGAACTCCTTTTTCAGAAAGGCACTTGATGCGTCTCGTCTTCGCCGGCACCCCCGAGGTCGCCGTTCCCGCCCTGGACGCCCTGCTCGCCTCCGACCGGCACGAGGTCGTCGCGGTGGTCACCCGCCCCGACGCCCCCGCCGGGCGCGGCCGCAAGCTGGTCGCCAGCCCCGTCGCCCAGCGCGCCGAGGAGGCCGGGATCGAGGTCCTCAAGCCGGCGAAGCCCAGCGACCCGGACTTCGTCGCCCGGCTCACCGAACTCGCGCCCGACTGCTGCCCGGTGGTCGCCTACGGCGCCCTGCTGCGCCCCGGCACCCTGGAGATCCCCGAGCACGGGTGGGTCAACCTGCACTTCTCGCTGCTGCCCGCGTGGCGCGGCGCCGCCCCGGTCCAGCACGCGGTGCTCGCCGGAGACGAGGTGACCGGCGCGTCCACCTTCCTGATCGAGCAGGGCCTCGACTCCGGCCCGGTCTTCGGCGTGATCACCGAGGAGGTCCGCCCGACCGACACCAGCGGCGAGCTCCTGACCCGGCTGTCGCTGTCCGGGGCGCGCCTGCTCGTCGCCACCATGGACGGCATCGCGGACGGCTCCCTGCACGCCGTGCCGCAGCCGGCCGAGGGCGTCACGCTCGCCCCGAAGATCTCCGTCGAGGACGCCCGCATCGACTGGACCCACCCCGCCCTGCGCATCGACCGCGTCGTGCGCGGCTGCGCCCCGGCGCCCGGCGCGTGGACGGAGTTCCGCGGCGAGCGGCTCAAGGTGACCGGGCCGGTCAAGCTCCTGCCCGCCGAGACCGGGCTCGCTCCGGGCGAGGTCGCGATGGTGGGCAAGAACAGCGTCCGGGTCGGCACCGGCAGCCACGACATCGAGCTCGGCGAGGTCCGTCCGCAGGGAAAGAAGGAGATGCGGGCCGCGGACTGGGCGCGCGGGGCGCGCCTGGAGGCCGGGGAGCGCTTCGGCGGCTGAGAGGCCGGGGTACCCGGTTTGGCGTTACTGTTCGACTGTTCGTCCGACAACCACCGCAGCTGATAACCACCGCAGCACTTTGAGGCACCAGTGACCACACCCAGCGCCCAGCGCGCGCCCCGTCCGCACCGCCGGCCCAAGAAGGACCCGGCCCGGATCGTCGCCTTCCGCGCCCTGCGCGCCGTCGACGAGCGCGACGCCTACGCCAACCTGATCCTGCCGTCGCTGCTCCGCGAGGCCGAGCAGAAGGGCATGGAGCGGCGCGACGCCGCCCTCGCCACCGAGCTCGTCTACGGCACCCTGCGCCTCCAGGGCACCTACGACGCGATCATCGCCGCCTGCATCGACCGGCCGCTGAGCAAGGTCGACCCGCCGGTGCTCGACGTGATCTCGCTCGGCGCCCACCAGCTGCTCGCCACCCGCATCCCGAGCCACGCGGCCGTCTCGGCCACCGTCGAGCTCGCGCGCGTCGTGCTCGGCGACGGCAAGGCGAAGTTCGTCAACGCCGTCCTGCGCCGGATCAGCGCCCGCGACCTCGACGCCTGGATCGAGCAGGTCGCCCCGCCGTACGACCAGGACGCCGAGGACCACCTCGCCGTCGTCCACTCGCACCCGCGCTGGGTCGTCTCCGCGCTCTGGGACTCCCTCGGCCGCTGGCAGCCGGACGCCTCCGGGCGCGCGGCGATGGAGGACCTGCTGCGTGCCGACAACGAGCGGCCGGAGGTCACGCTCGTCGCCCGGCCCGGACGGGTCGCCGTCGGCGAACTCGCCGACGCCCTGCCGGAGGCCGAGCCCGGCCGCTGGTCCCCGTTCGCGCTGCGGCTCGCCGAGGGCGGCGACCCGGGCTCGCTGGACGCCGTCCGGGAGAACCGGGCCGGCGTGCAGGACGAGGGCAGCCAGCTGGTCGCCCTCGCCCTCGCCGCCGCTCCGCTGGAGGGCCCCGACCGGCTGTGGCTCGACGGCTGCGCCGGCCCCGGCGGCAAGGCCGCGCTGCTCGGCGCCCTCGCCGCCGAGCGCGGCGCGGCCCTCGTCGCCAGCGAGAAGCAACCGCACCGGGCCCGGCTGGTGGCGCGGGCGCTGGAGGGCAATCCCGGCCCGTACACGGTGATCGCGGCGGACGGGACGCGGCCGGCCTGGCGCTCCGGCGCCTTCGACCGCGTCCTCGTGGACGTGCCCTGCTCCGGGCTCGGCGCGCTGCGCCGCCGGCCGGAGGCGCGCTGGCGGCGGCGACCCGCGGACGTCGCCGCGTTCGGTCCGCTCCAGCGGGACCTGCTGCGCTCCGCCATCGAGGCCACCCGGGTGGGCGGCGTCGTCGGGTACGCGACGTGCTCGCCGCACCTCGCCGAGACGCGGGCCGTCGTCGACGACGTGCTGCGCGCGGAGGGCGGCCGCGTCGAGTGGATCGACGCCCGGCCGCTGCTGCCCGGTGTGCCCGCGCTCGGGGAGGGGCCGGACGTGCAGCTCTGGCCGCACCTGCACGGGACGGACGCGATGTACCTGGCGCTGCTGCGGCGGACGGCCTGACTCCGTCTCTTCCGCGGGGAGCCTCCGGCGCCGCACGACCGCTTCGGCGGGCGTGCGGCGCTCGCGTTTCCTCGGCCGGTGGGTCCTGTTCGTGGCCGTCTGCTCAGGGGGTCCGGCGGGTGTGGAGCGGCGGGAGCGGCTGCGGCTGCGGGAGGCTCGTGAGGAGGGCGTGCGCCTGGGCCCGGAGGCGGTCGATCGGCGGGTCCTCGCAGATCACCTCCAGCCCGAGGGCGGTCGAGTGGCCCCGGTGGTAGTACGACTGGTAGGCGAGGTAGGGGCGGTGGCCGTCCGCCGGGTCGAGTCCGACCGTGAAGGTCGCGAACAGGGTGTGCCCGTCGCCGGGCCGGGTGTCCCCGTTGCGCGAGAGGTGCCACTCCAACTCGTACGGCTCGGGCTCGGCCGGCAGGTCCAGCAGTGCCTGGGCGAGGCGGCGGACGTCGTCGGGGCCGTCGAAGGGGATCGTTTCCGAGTGGACGGGCGCGGCGGCGAACAGCTCCCACGCCGACCCGTTGCGGATGACGCTCAGGTGCCAGTCGCCCCGAGGGTCGTGCCACTGGCAGTCGAGGATCGGGCTCGGATTCGCGTCCAAGGTGGTCAACCTCCCTATGGCGCTTGGTCGTTCGAGTTCTCCATGGTGGCACACCGGCGGGGTCCGCGGCATGGCGGGCGGGTCGCGACCGTCGGTCGTCAGCCAGTTGTGCCGCTGTCGGCGGGCGCGGGGTGCCAGGGGCGGTCGGGGCGCGTGGGGAGGGCGGCGGCGGTGAGGCGGATGGCGTACACCTCGCGGTCGGTGGCCGGGTGGGGGACCGGGCCGAGGTACTCGTGGCCGGTCAGGTGGCACCAGGCCGGGAGGTCGAGCGGGGCCGCCGGGTCCGTGGTGTGGATGTGGACCACCGTGCCGGCCGGGTGGCCCGAGATCCGGCCGCGCAGGCGCAGCAGCAGCTGTACGCAGAGCAGGCCGGTGCCGTCGATGCTCAGGTCGGGGGCGGGGTGCCGGGCGGTGGTCATCGGGCGGTCTCCGGAGGGCTGGGGGCGGCTGGCGGGCCGGGCTGGTCGGCGGGGTGTGCGCCGGCAGATCGGCATGTGGGCGAACGCGGCGCCGACGGAGGTGTCTCGCGCTGGTCCGGGCCGGTGGTGCGTGTCCAGCCTAGGTCGTCGCGCGGGGACGGCCGGGGGTGGGGGTGTGCGGCGAGGAGCGCAGGAACGGCGATGCCGGGGCGCTGTGGTGGGCGCCCCGGCATCGGTGGGTCAAGAGCGAGGAAAGCGAACGGGCTAGGGTCAGGGAAGTGAGAAGGAAGCCCGTTCATGGCCTCGCCGGGGATCACCGTAGCAGTCAGGCGGGGATCAGGTCGCGCAGGTTTTCCGGGGTGATGACGACCGAGTCCGGGTGCAGGCCCTCGGGGCGTTCCAGTCCGACGTAGGTGACCGGGCCGGGTGGGGGCGTTGCGCCGGCAGCGGTGTTCCACAGGGTCGTGGTGGCGGCGCCCATGAGGTCGGCGAGGTAGCGGACGGTGAGGTGGTCGCGCTCGACGATGCCCCGCAGCAGGGTGGCGACGGAGACCCGGTTGCCCTCGACCCGGTTGGCCTCCGGGTCGCCCTGGAGGTACAGGTGCAGCCACTTGGCGTGCCAGCGGCCGTCCGGGGTGCGGACGAAGGCGAGGGGGAGGGCGACCTTGCCGGGGCCGCGCAGGTCGGACTTCATGCGGACGGTGCGCGGTTCGAAGGGGAGGCCCTGCTGCTCGGCCTCGCGCAGCATGTAGCCGAAGAACGACTCCTCGACCTGCTCGAAGCCCTCGCCGGAGAAGACGTTCACCTGCGGCACGATGTAGCTGCCGCGGACCGCGCCCAGGCGCAGGTTGATGAACTCGCAGGCGCCGTCGGGGGCGTCCGTGATGTCGCCGGAGTGCTCGCCCTCGACCTGGCTGAGCTGGGTGTAGGAGAGCCAGGTGACCGTCTCGTAGGTGTCGTCCAGGAGGA
Source organism: Kitasatospora sp. NPDC048722 (assembly GCF_040650235.1). NCBI lineage: Bacteria > Bacillati > Actinomycetota > Actinomycetes > Kitasatosporales > Streptomycetaceae > Kitasatospora > Kitasatospora sp. NPDC048722. Next base: position 64,292 of record NZ_JBEZGX010000027.1, on the reverse strand, counting down.
GCGCGGAGAGGTCGAAGTCGGTGGTGCGGCCGGTCTGCTTCCAGTAGACGAAGAAGCGCAGCAGCTCGCCGTCGACCGGGGAGAGGGAGCCGCGCGGGAGCACGCCGATGCCGGCGGCGGTCGCCTTGCCGCTGAGCGGGAGGGCGACGTCGAGGACGGCCGGGTCGATCAGCAGGTGCTCGGGGGTGGGCAGGCGGCGGCGCAGCTCGGCGTCGAGGAGGTCGATCAGGTGCTTGCGCTCGGCGGCGGGCAGGGGCGGGCGGGTGTCGCCGGTGACCCACGCGCGGCCGAGGCGGTTGGCGAAGACGCGGCGGGCGGGGGGCGCGGGGTCGGTGCTCCCGCGGGCGGGGTCGTCGTCGGTGCGGTTGTGGAGGTGCTCACGGACGGAGAGCAGGACGCGGCCGGCGGTGTTCGGGGCGCCCCGTTCGGCGGCGGACACGACGGTGTCGAGCTCGTCCTGGGTGCGGCACGCGCACAGCAGCCGGTCCAGGGCGCGGAACAGCTTGCCGGGGGCGGACGCGAGCACCCGCACGGCCCCGGTCACGTCGTCCGCGCGGAGGAGCTCCTCGACGCGGCTCTCGAAGGAGCGGGCCTCCTGCTCGCCGCGGGCGACGGCGAACGCGTCGGCGGCGTGCGGGAGTCGCGGGTACTCGTGGGGGTGGAGGCGTTCGCCGAGGCGCTTGAACTGCTCGCGGTGGGCGGTGATGTCGGCGAGCTTGGCCGGGCTCGCGGCGATGACCGCGTCGAGGCCCGTGAGCAGGGTGCGGCGGACGCGCCGGGAGAACGAGCGGAAGCGGGTGGGCTCGGCGAGCGTCACGTCGCCGTCGGAGAGTGCGCAGGCCAGGCGCAGCACGTCGGTGGCCGTGTCGAGGAGGAGGTCCGCGCCGGCGTCGAGGCGGGCGAGGTTGACGACGGCGAGGTTCTCGCGGACCGGGATCGCCTCGGGCTGGGGGCCGTTGACGCAGTGCGCGGCGAGCGCGCGCAGGTCGGCCAGGGCCTCCTCGCCGAGCGGGGTGGTGCTGCCGGCCAGGGCCAGGTAGAGCGCGGTGACCTCGTCGTCCAGGGGCCCGCCCGGGTGCAGGACGGTCATGCGGTCGCCCGCGGCGGCGATCAGCTCGTCGTGGGCGGCGAGCAACTCGGCGTACGTGTGCCGGTAGTTGCCGTAGGTGGGGAGGGTCAGCAGGTCGACCACGCCGGAGTCCAGCCGGGCGATCGTGTTCTCGCGCGTGGCGTCGTCGGCGAGCGCCTCGGCTATGCACTGCGTCCAGAACGCGAAGGTGTCCGGGACGTTGGCGGGGAAGTCGATGAAGTAGGCGTTGTGCGCGACGTGGTCGCCGACCATCGCGCGGACCGTGTCCAGCGTGCGGGTGGCCGTGTCGACGACGGTGGCCGCGGGCAGTTCGGACAGGTGCTGCAACAGGCCCGCGGACAGCTTGAAGCCCACGGACATCAGCGCGGCGTCGAACTGCCGCGCCGCATCGGCCCCTTGGCCGTCGGTGGGGACGGGGGTGCCGGTGGGGACGGGGATCCGGTGCGTGTGCCGGACCACGAGGGGTTCGAGGTGCTGCGCCATTCGGGCATGATCCCAGAGCCGCGTCGGGCGGCGCATTCGGGTTTCCGCGGTGGACGTGCTCCCCGGGCGGATGTCCTTCATCGGGGGCGTCCGGGCGCCGCTACCGCAGGGAGCCCGTGAGGGGGCCGAGGAGGGTGGCGAGGGTGGTGAGGTCGCCGGCGGGCCACTGGGCGAAGACGTCGGCGGCGACCTGGCGGGCGGTGGTCCGCATCTCGGCGAGGCGTTCGCGGCCGGTCGGGGTGAGGGCGGCGTAGGCGACGCGGGCGTCGCGCGGGGCGGGCTCGCGGGTGACCAGGCCGATGCGTTCGAGCGGGGCGAGGCCGCGGGTGACGCCGGAGGCGGTCAGGCCGAGGGCCTCGGCGAGGTCGACGCGGCGCATGCGGCCGCCGGGGGCGTCGCCGAGGCGTAGGAGCATCGTGAAGTCGGAGAGGCTCACGCCGTGCAGGCCGCTGAGGCTCGCGTCGAAGCGCTTGACCAGCGTGGCCTGCGCGCGGACCAGGCGCAGGGCCGTGTCCAGGGGATCGGTGGTCGGTGCGTCGGGCTGTGGGGATGTCATTGCCACCTCCTTGAGCGCTCAAGTATATACCGGTGCTGAGCGGTCAAGGAGGTGGCGGAGGGGAGGGGGCTAGCTGGTGGCGGCGGCGCGGCGCCGGCGCTTGCCGAGGGGAGCCTGGGAGAGGTCCTCAGCCTGGGCGCGGAGGTTCTTGAAGCCGTAGCCGTGCTCGCTGAGCCAGGCCTCGGCGGCCTGTTCGGCGCGCTCGGTCGCGGCGAGGATGTCCTCTTCCTCCTCGCCGGAGTCCAGGAAGCGGAAGGTGAAGGCCGCCCGTGCGGTGAGGTCGTAGGCGAGGTGGCCCTCGCGGGTGAAGGCCGCCTGCAGGATGTCGTGCTCGGCGGCGTCGGCGAGGAGCTCGGCGCGCTGTTCGGGGCTCAGGCCGTCGAAGACGCCGCGCACCATGATGCGGAAGGTTCGAGTGGTCATCCTCCGACGATAGGCAGGACGGGCGGTCGGTGGCCACGGGATTCCGGTGGCCGCCGACCGCGGCGCACCGGGCCCGTCACGGTATCGGCAGCTCGCTGTGGTGGACGTGGTAGCCGCCCTCGACGACGGGGTTGAACGGGGCCGGGGCCATGCACGTGCCGGTTGTGCCGGGCCGGGGGCGGCCCTCGGAATCCAGGTCCGTGTTGACCACGCCCCACGAGAAGCCGCGCCGGTGGACTGCCTGGGACGGCCCGGGCGTCGACGGTGAACCGGATCTCGTCGTCGGGCGCGTAGTCGAACACGATGCGGCCGGATCCGCTGACGCTCGCCGGACGGGCGTGCGAGGCCGCGTCGACGCCCTGGGCGGGGACCGCGGCGGTCACGGTGGTGACGGCGAGCGCCGCGGCGGCTGCGGCGGTCGCGGTGCGGACGCGGGGGCGGAGGCGGGTGCGGGACATGGCGGGCTCCTCTCCTGCGGCGGCCCCTGCGGCCGCCGTTTCGATGCCCCAAGCCTGGCCGCCGCACCCCCTTCGAGGCATGTGCCGATCGGCAGGGATTCGGTCAGAGACTCCGTCACCAACCCTGCCGTTCGGCAGGGTTGGAGCCACGCGGCCGGCCCCTCAGGTCCGCGGGGGCAGCGGGGTGCAGACCCAGCCGGTGGCGATCGCGGCCGGCTCGGCACCGAGCGCCGCCAGCGTGAAGTCAGTGGTCAGCGCGCCGACGTCGGCGGCCTGCCGGACGAGGTAGTGGCTGCCGCCCGGGACCTCGTAGCGGGCGAGGTCCGGCACCACCTCGCGGGCCCGCAGGGCGTACTCCAGGGACCCGACCGCACTCGCCTCGCTGTGGTCGCGGGTGCCGTGGACGATCAGCACGCGCCGACCGGCGAGCTGGGCGATCCCGTCCCCGCTGGGCAGCCAGGGTGCGATGCCGGCCACGCCGGTGACGTTCGGGTGCCCGGCGCACCACAACGCGGCGCGCCCGCCCAGCGAGTTGCCGATCAGGACCACCGGGACCGGCCCGTACCGGCGTTCGAGCTCGTCGAGCGCCCAGCGGGTGTCCACGGCGGTGTCGGCGTCCGCGCCGTTCCAGCCGCTGTGGCGGTAGCGCAGCAGGTGCACGGCGACGCCGTGGGCGCGTCCGCGCTCGGCGAGTCCGGCGGCCAGGTCGCGCAGGCCGAGTTCGGCGATCCGCAGCGGACCGCCGTGCCCGCGGACGAACCCGCCCGGCAGCAGCAGCGCGACCCCGCGCACCGGGCCTCCGGGCGCGTCCCCGGCACCGCCCGCGGAACCCGCGGACCCGATCGCGGACCCGGTGGAGTCCTCGCCCCGCCATGACGTCAACCGTGCGGCACGAAGCCCCCGCTGCTTACGGAAAACGCGCATCCCTCCTGGTGCCTGTCGGCGGATTCTACGGTTCCGCGACCGGGTCGTGGTGGGTGAGCAGCGACCACAGCACCCAGCCGGTGACCCGGGTGCGGACGACCATGACCTGGGCCCAGCGGGCGCCGAGCGGCGACGTCCAGGTGTCCACGACCTCGACGCGGTCCCCGTGGCGGGCGAGGCCGAGCACGGTGTCGCCGCCGGAGTGGTCGAGCCGGACGTTCGCGGCGTTCGCGGAGACCTCCCACCACCCGCTCCCGACCTCGGGCGGGTGCGGGCCGTCGGCGACGGCGGCGGGGACGAGCAGGATCGTCAGGGAGAGGACGGCCGCCGTGGCCCGGCCGATCAGGGCCACGGGAGCCCCGGCGCGGCGTTGTGCGCGGGCGGAGGGGAACATGTGAAGAAGGAGGGGGGCATGTACAGCAGAACGAGCCGACCCTTCGCGTGCACACTGATTCGGCGCGACGCTCACCCGGTTGGCGGAACGGTCGGGGTGTGGCATCGAGCCCGTGCGGCGGACAAGCCGCCTGCTTCGTCACGCAGTCGGTCAGTCGGTCAGTCGGTCAGTCGCCCAGTCGGTCAGTCCGGTCAGTCGGTCGCGAGGACGCGACGGAGGGCGGCGCGCCCGGCCGGGCCCCACGTCGCCTTGCCGCCGGGGAGGCCGCGTTCGCCGGCGCGGCCGATGTCGACGAGGGAGAGGCCTCGCAGGAGCGCCCAGCCGCGGGCCCGACGGAGCGTCGCCGGGTCGGCGTCGGGGTAGCCGCGGAGGAAGTCGGCGAGCGCGCCGTCGGGCAGGAGGAGCCAGGCGGCGGAGAGGTCGGTGGCCGGGTCGCCCGCGCACAGGTCGCCGAAGTCGATCACCCCGGCGAGCGTGCCGTCGGCGGTGACCGCGTTCGCCGGGTGGAGGTCGCCGTGCAGCCACACCGCGGGGCCGTGCCAGACCGGGGCCGCGAGGGCGTCCTCCCAGGCGGCCCGGACCTCGGTGGTGGCCAGGCCGGTCGGGGCGACGGCGCGGAAGCGCTCCTCGAACTGCCCCTCCACCACGGCGAGGTCGACTCCCCGCAGGAGATTGGCCGGGGCGTCGGCGGGCGCGGGCCGGTGCAGCGCCCGGAGGAAGGCGGCCAGCCGCGCGGCGGCGTCGGCCGGGCGCTCGATCGGGGCGCGGTCGAGCGGTTCGCCGGGAACCCACTCGACGACTGTCCACGGGTGCGGGAAGCGTCCGGAGGGCTCTCCGGCCCGCACCGGGCGGGGCACGGGCAGCGGCAGCCGGTCGGTCAGTGCGGGCAGCCACCGCCACTCCTTGCGCAGCAGCGCGGGAGCGTCCGGGGTGCGTGGCATCCGCACGGCCAACTTGTCCCCGAGGCGCCACACTTGGTTGCTCCAGCCGCCCGGGACGCGCCGCAGCGGCAACTCGGCGAGGTCCGGGTGCTGGGCGCGGAGGAGGGCGCGCAGCAGCGGCTCGTCGATGGGGTGGCCGTCCATGGGCGGTCCTCGCTTCGCTGTCGGCCGGGGTGCGGCGATCGTCCAGTATGGCGCCGGGCGCCCGGGGCGTGGCGCCGAGGTGGCCGCGGGGGAGAGGGGGCGGGCCGCCCCGGGGCGTCAGCGGTCCGTCGGTTCCCGGAGGTCGAGTCGGAACAGGTGGGCGCTGTGCGTCGGCGCGTAGCCGAGTGCGTCGTTGACGCGACGCATGGACGGGTTGGCGTCGGCGGTGTCGGCGAGCAGGCCGGTGAGGCCGGGGTGGCGCTCGCGGACCTGCCGGACGGCCGCGGCCTTCATCCACAACGCCAGCCCGCGGCCCCGGTGTTCGGGCAGGATGCCGGTGCCGTAGTGCTGCGCGTCGCCGGTGCCGTCGGTGGGGACGACGAGTTCGGTGAACCCGGCGACCGAGCCGTCCGCCGTGTCGACCGCGACGACGGTGTGGAGGTGCTCTCCCCGCTCCGCTACGGCCGCGGCGACCTCGCGCACCCGTGTCACGTCCCACTCGACCGTGCCGAAGTCGACGCCGTTCATCGGCATGTCGTCCATGGCGCGGCGGGAGCGGGCGAACGTGGCGGCGAGGCCGTCAGGGACCGTGCCGTCCCAGGACGTCAGCCGGTACCCGGGGTGCGGGCGGTCGACGATCGCGGCGAGGGCGGCGTCGTCGGTGTCGGCGAGGGCCAGGCGCGCGTAGGTGAGGGTCAGGGCGCGCCGGAAACCGCGGGCGCGCAGGAACGCCTCACCCGGGGAGTCGGCGTCGGCCTGGGCGATGACGCTGCGCCGGCTGTCGGCGCGCGCCGCGGTGACGGCCGCGTCGAGGAGCGCGGAGCCGGTGCCCCGGCGGCGCTCCACGGGGTGGACGTGCAGTTGGAGCTCGGCGAGGTGGCGCTGACCGTCCCGGGCCGGGAGGCGCAGGAAGGCCGAGCCCACGGGTGTGTCCCCGGCGTCCGATGCCAGCCAGGCGAGGCGGCGGGCGGACGGGCCGGTGGCGGGATCGATCAGGGCGGTGATGCGGACGGGCACGGTGGATCGGCTCCTGGGAGGGGCGGCGGCCGGGTGACGGTAGCCGGGCCGGGGGCGGGCGGCAACGGGATTTCGTCCGTCGAGAGGGGGAGGCTCCGCGGTGGGGCCGTGCCCGAATCGGTCGGGAACGTGCGGAATCGACGGGGCGGCGATCCGGCGGAGATCCGTTCCCGGTCCGAAAACCCCTGCGCCGAGGTCGTTCGTCGGGATACGGTCCGCCGGTGAACGATGGCAGGGGTGTGGCAGGTCAGGTGGGGGCGGCGCTCGTGTTGGCGCTGGCCGTCGTGGCGGTGGTGGTGTTCGTGCAGGGGCGGGAGGAGACCGCGGTGCCGACCGCCAAGCCCGCCGCGTGCGCGCCGCCGAAGGACACGGACGCACCCGGGTATCCGGCGCTGTGCGCCGCGCTCAACCGCCCGGACCTGCCCGTACTGGTCGGGGCGCCCGGCGAGCACGCCCTGGGTGCGAACTCGGCGGGCTTCGTGAGTTCGTCCGCCGAGGACGGGAAGGGACACGACCCGGCGGCCGAGGTGCAGTTGGACTCCTACGTCGTGCGCGTCACCGACAACGGCGACCTCTCGCTGCGCACCTTCACCGACCTCCTGGCCCCGACGGCGTCGCCCGGCGTGGTCCTCGGCCATCCGGCGGTGGCGTTCGCGGACCACACGACGTCGATCGTCTTCAACGGCAGGACCACCACCACGGGCACCGGCGGCATCGCGCGGCACCTCGTCGTCGCCAAGGGCCCTCAGGCGGAGGCCGGTTCGTACGAGGTCGCGGTCTGGCGGCAGGGCGACGGGGCCGTGGACGACGCGGCGGTGCTGCGGGTGGCCGAGGCGGTGCTGCCCGCGCTCCAGGGGTGGGTACCGGCGCAGCCGTAGCGGCGTTCAGCTCAGGAGCCACGCGCGGGTCAGGGCGAGAACCTCCTCGCGACTGCGCGGGCCGTCGTCGGCGGCGACGAAGTGGTTGCCGATGCGGGTGGAGAGGCTGATCAGGCAGCGCATCTCGACCTCGCCCTCGTCGGGGCAGAACTCCCGGTACAGCGTGCGCATGTAGGCCATGCGCCGGTTGTCGACGCGCCGGAGGCGCTCGGCGACGGACGGGTCGCGACGGGCCCAGTCGCGGACAGCGAGTTCGGTGGAGATGTCGGTCAGCGCGTCGCCGGGGGCGGAGGCGATCGCGTGGAGGCGGGTGAGCTTGGCCCGGGCGTCACCGCCGCCGCGCTCGATCTCGTCGATCACGTTGCCGGCGACGGCGTGCTCCCAGGTGTCGAGCATCTCGGCGAGGAGGGCGTCCCGGTTGCGGAAGTAGCCGTAGAAGCCGCCCTTGGTGACGCCCAGTGACTGTGCGAGGACCTCGACGCGCACGGCGTCGGGCCCGCCCGCGGCGAGCGCCCGGAGGCCTTCGACGATCCACGCCTCGCGCGGTGTGCGGGGGTTGGCCACGGGGGTGTCTCCGTTCGCGCGACGTCCTGCGACCCCGGTCTATACGTTGCCGTATAAACGGGTCTAGCCTGCTTGTATACGGCATCGTATAGACAGGGCGTCCGGACCGGGCGCCCGGACAAGGGGCCGGCACGTGAGACTCCCCAGTACCGCGCACACCTCGCGCCCGTGGCGGATCCACGAGATCGCCCGGGACTTCCGGGTCGAGGACGTGTGGGCGCTGCCCACGCCGGGCGGACCCGACGACCTCCCGTACCTGGTGGGACAGTTCACCGACGGGGAGGGGCCCGGGAAGGCCGGCTCCTCGCTCGTGTACCGCGCGCTCTTCGCGATCCGGTCGCAGCTCGGGCGCCTGCTGCGCCTGGACGACGCGGATGGTGGCGTGGGCGCACGGGTGCCGTCGCTGCGCGACCGGCTGCCGGCGGACCTGCTCGCGGCGCCGCGCGGGCCGGATTCGGACTCGCTGCCGTTCCGGTCCGTCTACCTGCTGCCCGACGAGTGGGCGGCCGAACTGGCGAACCGGACGGTGCACGCCGTGCTGCACCTCGGCTGGGTCCCGGACGGCACGGGCGGGTACCGAGGGCAGATGGCCGTGCTGGTGAAGCCCAACGGCCTGCTCGGCGCCGCGTACATGCTGGGCATCAAGCCGTTCCGGTACGTCGCGGTGTACCCGGCGCTCCTGCGGTCGATCGGGCGCAGGTGGGAGGAGACGGCGGGGCAGCGGCGGTAGCGGGCGTGCTGCGCAGGGAGTCAGGCCGGGCGACCTCCCGCGCAGCACGCGGTCCGCGCGCTACTTGGCGGCGGCCTGCACCTTGTCGAGCTGCTTCTTGACCAGCGCCTGCTCCGGCAGGCCGGGGTCGGCGAGCGCGGAGTCGGAGACCAGGGTCAGCACGTCCCCGGTGTGCGTGACGACGTAGCCGCGCGCCTCGCAGAGCACCTTGGCGCAGTCGTCGGCGGTGAACGTGGCGTTGAGGGCGAGCGTCGCCTCGCCGACCGCCGGGGCGGTGGCCTTGGCGAAGGTGACCTTCACCGGGGCCCCGCCCGCGCCGGTCGCGGTGAACGACGCGCACCCGGCGACCGCGCTGTCGGCGGCGGTCAGCGCCTTCGCGGCCTGGCCGGCGCCGAGCTGGGTGAGCTGGACGAAGGTGAACTCGCGGCCGTTGGGCCCGTAGTACACGCCGGTGGCGGACGGCGCCGGGGTGGCCGCGCTGCCGTTGTCGACGAGGTCGAGCAGCGGCTGGCAGGCGGGCTTCCCGGCGGTGAGCCGGTGGTCGGGCCGGGTCGGGCCGAGGGACGAGCGCTGAGCGTCGGCCTTGAGGTCGGCGGTGGTGAGCAGGGACTTGACGAGCTGGTCCTGCGTCAGGGCCTTGGCAGCGGTCGGTGCCTTGGTGCCGGTGGCGGCGGTGGTCGACGCCGCGGAGGCGGACGTGGCCGCCGTGGTGGCGGTGGTGCCGCCGGACTTGTCGTCGTTGGGCCCGCAGGCTGCGGCGAGCAGGGCGAGCGGGACGAGGACGCCGGCGGCGACGGACGTGCGCAGAGAACGCATGGCAGGTATTCCCCCGAATACGCGTGTGCAGGGCGTGGCCAGTCGGCCGACTGACAGTCGATCAAGCTAGCGCATGCCGCCGACGGTGCCGACGGCGGCGGCGGGAGTTCCGCGGAGCGCCCGTCGTCACGCAGAGCGACGGCCGCGGCCACCACGTCCGTCGTCACGCCGGGTGACGACAGCGGCCCCGGAGCGCTGATCTGACCCCGCAGACCGGTTGTGTCAGGCTGGTGGGGGAGCACCGCCGAAACCGGGAGGCTCGTGATGGCCGAGATCAGGGTCAACGGGATCTCGCTGCACTACGAGGCCCGTGGCGAGGGGCCGGGCGTCGTCCTGGTGCACGGCTCCTGGAGCGACGGCGACACGTGGGCGCACGTCGTCCCCGGCCTGGTCGGGTCGACCACCGTCGTCACCTACGACCGCCGGGGCCACAGCCGCAGCGAGGACCTGCTCACCCAGGGCTCGGTGCACGAGGACGCGGCCGACCTGGCCGGCCTGATCCAGGGCCTCGGCCTCGCCCCGGCGTTCGTCGCCGGGGACTCCTACGGTGCGCTGGTCACCCTGCGGCTGGCCGCCGCCCGCCCCGACCTCCTGCGCGGCATCGCCGTCCACGAGCCGCCCGGCACCGGCATCCTGCTCGCCGACCCGGACCTGCGCCCGATCGGGACGGCCTTCGCGGACCGGATCGCCGCCGTCCGCGAGCTGCTGGAGCAGGCCGAGTCGGCCGCGGCGGCCGAGCTGTACGTCGACACCCTCGCCTTCGGCCCCGGCGCCTGGTCGCAGCTGCCGGCGCCCGTGCGGCACACCTACGTCCGCAACGCGCCCACCTACCTGGACGAGCTGCGCGACCCGGACGCCCTGGACCTCGACCTCACCGGCCTCGCCCGCTACGGCGACCCGGCGCTGCTCACGCAGAGCGACGACAGTGCGCCGATGTTCGGAGAGGTACTGGACCTGATCGACCTCACCCTGTCGAAGGCGGAGCGCCACCTGTACAAGGGCGCCGGTCACGCTCCGCACCTGTCGCAGCCGGAGGAGTGGGTGCGGGTGGTGCTTCCGCGGGCGCTGCTGTGACACACCTGTTGCGGGACGGGTGAGGTCCTACGGGCGTGCCCCCGCCAGCTCCTCGCCGCGCGGCGTCCGCCGGTACAGCACCTCCCGGCCGCTGCGCACCCGGCTCACCAGTCCCGACCGGTGCAGCACGCCCAGGTGGTAGGAGACCGTGCCCGCGCTCAGGTGGTGCCGGTCCGCCAGCATCGCCGTCGTGGCCGGGCCGACCAGGGCCGTGAGCAGGTCCGCCCGGGTCGGGCCGAGCAGTTGGGCCAGGGCCCGGCTGGGCTCCAGGCGGGCCACCCGGCGGTCCGCGACCGGGTACATCAGCGTCGGCGCGCGGTGGACGCCGTCGATCGGATCCAGGATGACGTGGATCTCGCGGGTCACCAGCGTCGGCATCAGCAGTACCATCCGGGCCGGCAGCGCCACCGTGAACCGGCTCTCCAGCTCGATCCGCCCCTGCGCCCAGGAGAGCTGCGGCGCGAGGGAGTTGATCAGGGCTCCGGTGCCGTACCGGGCGAGGAAGCGGCCCCGCCGGTCGATCTCGGCGTCGATGACCGCGCGGGCGTCCGGCCAGTACGGCGCGATCGCGAGCTCCCAGTAGCGGCCCAGTTCGTCCGCCGCCCGGTGCGCGAAGTACTTCGCGCCGCGGTCGATCGCCCGCTCGACGACCTCCGGCAGCGGACGGCCCATCAGGCCGGCCTCCGGGCGGCCGTACCGGACGGTCAGCAGCTCGCCGAGGACCCGCTCCGGTGGCGTGGCGCGGACGGCCGCCAGCTGCTCCGCGACCTCGGGTGCCGGGCCGCTCGGGTGCGGCGACAGGAAGTCGGGCAGGTAGCCGCCGTCCGTGTCCAGGGCCAGCCCGGCGAGCAGGTCCAGCCGCTCCCGGCGCAGCACCCGCCGGGTGCGGCTCACCCAGGAGTACGGGCCGGTGCGGGACGTCAGCCCGGACGACATCAGCGTGTTGACCGCCTCGTGCAGCGGCGAGACGACGAACCGCGAGCGGGCCAGGCCGGTCGAGTCGATGGTGAGCGTGATCATCGGTGTCCTTCCCCCGTCGGACGGTTCCGCCGGCTCCGGGCGGTCCCGGACGGCGACGGCGCGGACCCTGCCGGCTGGATCGGATCGGAGCGGACCGGATCGGAGCAAACCGGAGCAGGCCGGAGCAGACCGGATCGGACCGCTCAGCGCCCCGTCCCGGGTGCCGACGTTTCGAACCTGCTCGAATCCTTGCAGGAATAGTCGCGCCGCGGTGCCCCCGCGGCACAAGCTCTTCCTCGACCGCGTCGGCGCGGACCGCCCGGACCACTGGCGGCGCGAGCCGGCACGCGGGCCATCCGGCACGGGGAAGGACGAACGAACATGACGAGAACGCGCGGCCGCGTCGCCGCCCTGCTGGGCGCCGTCGCGGTGGTCGCCGGGACGACGCTGGGCTCCCCGGCGGTCGCCGCCGCGGGTGGAGCGGGCGGCGGGCTCACCGGGCAGGCGCCCTGCGCGGGCATCCCCGGCTTCACCTGCGGCACGCTCACCGTCCCGCTCGACCACGGCGGCGACACCCCGGGCACCCTCGACCTCCAGGTCGCCGTCGGCGGCAACACCGACGCGCCCAAGGGCGATCTGCTGTTCCTCACCGGCGGTCCCGGCCAGCCCGGCGTCCCGCTGGTCAACCGCATCGCGGGCCGGCTGGCGCCGGTGCTCAAGGACTACCGCCTGGTGATGTTCGACCAGCGCGGCACCGGCGGCAACGCCCTCCAGTGCCCGGAGCTCCAGGAGCAGATGGGCGCCTCCGACCTCGCCCCGCCCACCCCGAAGGCCGTCACCGACTGCGCGGCCGCGCTCGGCCCGAACCGGCGGTTCTACGGCACCGCCGACACCGTCGCCGACATCGACCAGCTGCGCCGCGCCCTCGGCGACAGGCGCCTCACGCTGGACGGTGTCTCGTACGGCACGTTCACCGCCGAGCGGTACGCGATGGCGCACCCCGCGCACGTCGCCCGGCTGGTGCTGGACTCCGTGGTGCCGCAGCAGGGCTACGACCCGCTCGACCCCGTTCCGCTGAAGGCCACCGCCCGGGTGCTCACCGCCGCCTGCGCGGCCACCGGGTGCACCACCGACCCGGCCGCCGACCTCGCGGAGACGGTCCGCCGCTACCACGACGGGCCCGACGTGCTCGACGCGATCACCAGCTTCGAGTTCGTCGACCCGGACTACCACGGGGTCCCGGAGGCGCTGCACGAGGCCGCGGCCGGGCGGCCCGCAAGGCTCCAGCGTTACATCGACGGCGCGCACCAGGGCAACGCGGCGCCCGCCGAGTTCCTCAGCCAGGGCCTGCACGCGAGCACCCTGTGCGCCGACGGGCACTTCCCGTGGGGCACCTCCGACACCCCGGTCGAGGGGCGGGCGGCCGCACTGGCCGAGGCGGGGGACGAACTCACCCCCGAGGAGACCTGGCCGTTCGACCCGGCCACCGCGACCGGGACGGGCACCCTGCTCACCTGCCTGGACTGGCCGCAGGAGGAGGTGCCGGCGACGCCGTCGGAGCACCACCGGCTGCCGAACGTGCCGGTGCTGCTGCTCGGCGGTGACCGTGACCTGTCCACGCCGCTCGCCTGGACGTACCAGGAGGCGGCGATGGCGCACGACCCGCGCGTCGTCGTCGTCCCCGGGGCGGCGCACGGGGTCCAGACCCGGGCGACCAGCGAGATCGGGCGGCAGGCGGTGTACGACTTCCTGCTCGGCGGCTGAGCCGCGGGGCAGGGGATCCCGGACCGTTCCGCGCGGGGGGCGGAACGGTCCGGGCCGGCCGTCGTGGCCTTACGCGCCCCAGCCGTCGTCGGGCGTGGCGCGGTCGGGCTCGGGGCAGTCGGGGTGGTCGTAGCCCCACAGGCCGACCTTGTTCAACAGCCAGTCGTCGGAGGGCGGTTCGCCGGAGCGGTCGGAGCCTTCGCCTTCCGCGAGGACGAACGCGACCCTGATGTCCTCGGCCGGCGCCACCTCCAGGGTGCGCTGGCCCGGGATGTTCTCGTACGTCACCGTCTCCCACCTGCAGCCGGCCGCGGTGAGCGCGGCGACCAGCGCGGATTCCGTGACGTACGTGTCGACGGTGCGCAACCCGCCCTTGGGCAGCGGGAGTTCGAGCTCGCCGTGCCAGGCCGGGAGCGAGAGCGAGCGCAGCCGGCGGCAGCTGCAGAACACCGTCCACGCGTCGCCCCAGCCGAAGGCGTGCGGCCAGCGCGTGTCCTTGTGGATCCGCCCGCAGTCGTACGGATCGCCGTAGCGGGCGGCGAGTTCGGGCAGTGGGGCGTCGTAGCGCAGCGGGCCGAGGCCGCCGGTGGCGGCCAGCTCGGTGAGGCCGGTGAGGAACTCCGTCACGCCAGGCACCCGCGGACCGCCTGGATCAGCCGGGTGGCGCGGGCGTCGCCGTGGCCGATCATCCGGTTCGCCACGTACGCGAAGCCGATGCCGAACTCGTCGTCGCCGAAGGCGAACTGGCCGCCGGCGCCGTCGTTGCCGAAGCTCCGCGGGCCGTACAGCGGGCGGAACGCCGGGGAGTCCAGGAGGACGCCCGAGCCCCAGCGGGCGCCCATGTCGAAGCCCAGGAAGCCCGCGCCGGAGGAGACTTCGCGTACCGCGTCGGTCACGGTGTCGCGCGACAGCAGGCGCTCGCCGCCCTCGAGGCCGGTGACGGCCGCCGCGTACAGGGCCGCGAGGCCGGTCGCGGAGGCGACCGCGCCCGCGCCCGGGAGCTCGATCGCGTGCAGGGCCGGGTCGTTCCAGCCGTGCGGCGCGTCGAGGCCGGGGAAGACGAGGGCGCCGTTCATCGTCACGATCCGGGTGAGCAGGTGCTCCGGACCGGGCATCGGCCGTCGGCCGTCGGCCTCCACCAGACGCGCCAGGTGCGGGAGTTGCTCCTCCGGAAGGCCGATCCAGACCGGCAGGCCGCCGAGCGGCCCGGCGATCTCCTCGCGCAGGAAGGCGCCCGGGGTGAGGCCGGTGATCCGGCGGATCACCTCGCCGACCGCGAAGCCGAGCACGTGGCCGTGGTACTCGTACGCGGTACCCGGCTCCCACAGCGGCGGCTGCTCCTCGATCGCCCGGACGACCGGCTCCCACGCGGCGATCTCCTCGAACGGGAGCACGGCGTCGAGCGCGGGCAGGCCGGCCCGGTGGCCGAGGACCATGCGGGTGGTGATGTCCTGCTTGCCCTTCCGCGCGAACTCCGGCCAGTAGCGGGCGATCGGGGCGTCGAGGTCGAGCCGGCCGCGCTGCGCGAGGAGGTGCGCGGCGATGCTCACGGCACCCTTGGCGACGGAGAAGACCGGGACGACCGTGTCCCGCGTCCAGGCCCGGCCGGTGCGCTCGTCGGCGGTGCCGCCCCACAGCTCGACGACCTTGCGCCCGCCCGAGTAGACCGTGACGGCGGCGCCGAGCTCGGGGAACTCGGCGAAGTTGCGGGCGAACTCGTCCGCGACGGGGCCGAAGCGCTCGTCGGCCCAACCCTCGTACTGCTGCATGGTGCCCCTCGTCGTACGGCCAAGATCGTCTACGGATCCACCGTACGGGAGGCGGCGTGCGGGTGCGACGGGTTTGTCGGGAGTGGGGCGGACGGGGCTCGGTGGGTGGTGCGGGCGCCGCTGGGCGTGCGGCGCTGGGCGTGCGGCGCTAGGCGTGCGGCGCTGGGCGTGCGGCGCTAGGCGGTGCGGCCGGTGACGTAGAACGGTTTCATGTCGACGACCGTCGAGGTCGCTACGTGCCCCAGCCCCTCGTGGGCGGCGTTGGTGAGCAGGCCGGGGTCGGCCTCGGCGTGCTCGGCGAACAGGCCGCCGAGGTTGCGCGCGCGGGCGTACTCGGCCTTCGCGTGGACCGAGCGCGGGGTGTCGAGGGAGACGTAGACGCCGCTGGTGGGGCTGTGGAGGAAGTCGGCGTCGGCGGTGGTGTCCGTGTACAGCTCGAAGCCGTTGCGCCCCCGGCCGCGTTCGAGGTCCAGGAAGTTGCGCAGCACGTCGGCGAAGTGGCTCACTCCGGGCCGGAAGGACCCGACGACCTCGCCCGGGCCGGCGTCGTACGGGCCCTTCAGGGGCGAGACGCGGTCGATCCGGGCCCGGCGGGCGTTGCGCGTGGTGGTGGCGTAGCCGAGGTGGATGCGGGTGGACTGCACGCGGGCCTCGTCGACGAGGTACGTGACGGCTCCGTCGATGCTGTCCGCCAGGGGGCCCGCCGGGTCGTGGTGCAGCGCCGTGTGGTGTCCGAGGCCGGGGGACCAGGGGCTGCCGAAGGCGTCGAAGGACATCACGTCGAAGCGCTCGGCGCCCTCCTCGACCAGGACGGGGACGTTCACCGCCTTGAGCTGGGCGACGGCGGCGGGCACCGCGACGGCGATCGTCGCGGGCAGGCCGGCCGCGGACAGGGCCGACCTGGTCTCGCCGACGAGCGCGGCGTAGTCGGTGGCTTCCTTGCCGAGGCCGGGCCAGCGCCAGTCGAGGTGGAGCGTGGAGAACATGGGGAACTGTTCCAGGAGTTCGACCACGGACCGGGCGAACCGCTTCCGCGCGGCGGGGTCGGGCACGAGGTGACGGAACGCCTGGCTCAGCTCCCAGCCGCCGACGTGCAGGCCGACGGTGAGGGCCGGGTCGCGGTCCTTGAGGCGCCGTGCGGCACCCAGCAGTCCCTGCGCCTTCCGTTCGTCGAAGAGGTCCCGGTAGTCGTTGGAGACCCAGCCCCCGAAGCCGTACCCGTGATAGGCGGCGACCGCGCTCCACGGGTCGACGAAGACCACCGCGCCGCGCTCGGCGTCGGGGATCCCGAAGTCCAGCGCTGCCTGGGCGGTGGCGGCGGCCAGCCCGCCCTGGTCGCCGACGAGGCCGACGAGGCCGAGGACGATCTCGTCGAACGCGCCGGGTGCGGCGTCGAGCCGCGTGAGGTCGGCGCCCGGACCGCCGTCCTGGACTCCACGGCCGTCCGGGTCGTCGGGGGCTTCGTTCAGGCGGGCGTCGTAGGCCCACGAGGTGTCCAGGAACCCGGACACGGTCTGGGCGCCGTTGCGGCGGTAGGAGTTGAACACCGGCCTGGCCACCCGGCAGGGGGTGTGGGACAGCCGGCTGTCCGCCGTCGCCGGGTCGAAGCCGTTCCGCGCGTAGGTCCGCTCGGCCGCGCCGACGGCCCGTCCGTCGAGACCGGGGTCGAACGGGTGCACCAGCTCGCTCATGACGTGTTCTCCCTCCGGGGGGCGGCCGTCGCGGACGATGCCCGCACCGGCGCCGGGCGTGACCGTACCCGTGCAGACTATGGGGGAACCGGGCGGAGCGAGGGACTTCCGCCGAACCGGTTGACGGGCCGCCGACACCATGGACCCGGACGTACCCGGTCGTGCGGGCGGCTCCGGGGCCGGTGTCGCCGTGGCGGCTACGGCGGCGGCGCCAGGATGGCGGTGATCACCCGGTCCAGTGAACGCTCGAAGGCGGTGGACGGGTCCGGGGGCGGGCCGGGAGCGGTGAAGGCCTGGGCCAGGTGCGGGTACTCGCCGCTCATCGCCGCCTGGGCGAGGTAACCGGCCAGCTCCGCCTGCCACTTGGCCCCGGCCGCAGCCGTCCGCTCGTACTGGGCGAACTGGCAGACGAACCCGTTGAACAGTGCCATCGCCTCCATCCGCGCACCGCCGCCGAGGCCCGTCGGGGCGGTGACGGCGAGGAAGTGGTCGGTGTAGCGCAGTGCGTTCGGGCCGATGCCGGGGCGGGCGAGGACGAGGCCGGGCAGCCACGGGTGGCGGCGGAAGATCGCGAGCTGCTGCCGGGCGAGGGCGATCAGGTCCGTCCGGCAGTCACCGCCGGGCGCGGGCGGGAGCTCGTACTCGCCGGCGGTGGCGTCGAGCATCAGGTCGAGGAGGTGCTCCTTCTTCGGCACGTAGTTGTAGAGGGACATCGTGCCCGCGCCGAGGGCGGCGGCGACGCGGCGCATCGAGACGGCGTCCAGGCCTTCGGCGTCCGCGATGGCGATCGCGGCGGCGGCGATGGACGCGCGGCTGTGGGCGGGCCGGGGGCCCCGGCCGGTGCGCTCGGGGCGCAGCCAGATCAGCTCGGGCGCGTCGGGGGGCGTCGGCGTCGCGGATTCGGGCGCGGGTCCGCCCGCGTTCCGGGGCGCGTTCTCGGTCCCGGTCGGCTGCTGCCCGGGTTCGTCTGGGCTGGTGGGGCGCTTGCTGGACGGCACTGGAAGATCACCTCGCCCATCCATCTTAGATACGTACGGCGTACGTAGTACGATGGGCCCGCACGTGCTTCTACGTACGCTGTACCTAGAGAAGGATGGAGACAGCCGTGTCCGACCGCTCCGACCGCCGCGGGCTCGCCATCGAGATGGCGGGCGTCGTGAAACGCTTCGGCGCCACCGAGGCCCTGCGCGGCCTCGACCTCACCGTCCCCGCGGCCACCGTCTGCGGCCTCCTCGGCCCCAACGGCGCCGGCAAGACCACCGCCGTCCGCGTCCTCGCCACCCTCGTCGCCCCCGACCGCGGCACCGCCCGGGTCGCCGGGTTCGACGTCGCCCGCGAGTCCGAGGCCGTCCGGCGCGCGATCGGCCTGGCCGGGCAGCACGCCGCCGTCGACGAGGGCATCACCGGGCGCGACAACCTGCACCTGTTCGGCCGGCTGCACCACCTCGGCGGCCGCCGGGCGCGCGCCCGGGCCGACGAACTGCTCGACCGTTTCGGCCTCGCCGAAGCCGGCGACCGGCTCGTCCGCACCTACTCCGGCGGCATGCGCCGGCGCCTCGACCTGATCGCCAGCCTCGTCACCAGTCCGCCGGTGCTCTTCCTCGACGAGCCCACCACGGGGCTCGACCCGCGCAGCCGCCAGGAGATCTGGGACACCGTCAAGGAGCTGGCCGACGACGGCACCACCGTGCTGCTCACCACCCAGTACCTGGAGGAGGCCGACCGGCTCGCCGACGAGATCGTCGTCGTCGACCACGGCGCCGCGATCGCCACCGGCCCGCCGGCCCGGCTCAAGGCGAAGATCGGCAGCCGGGTGTCCGTCACCATCGCGGATGCGTCCCAACTGGGCTCCGCCGCCGTCCTGCTGTCCCGGCTGTCCGGCGGGGACGCGCAGGTGGACGTCGCCGAGCGCCTGGTCACGGTGGTGACACCGCCGGGCGTCGACGTCCTGCTCCCGTCGTTGGTGCGGGAGTTGGACGGGCAGGGCGTCGTCGCGCAGGACGTCGCGGTCCGGGCGCCCTCGCTGGACGACGTGTTCCTCGCGCTCACCGAAACCCGCACCACCGACCTGAGGAGGGTCGGCTGATGGCCGCCACGTACGCGGGTCCGGTGGCCGCCGGACCGTCCCGGCTGGTCGCCGACACCGGGACGTCGATGCTCCGCATCCTGCTCAACTACCGGCACTCGCCGGGCTTGTTGGCCGCCTCGCTGGGCGTGCCGGTGATCATGGTGGTGGTCTTCGGCTACGTCTTCGGCAGTGCCGTGCAGGTGCCGGGCGGGGGCGACTACCGGGAGTTCCTGATGCCCGGCCTGTTCGCCATGGTCGCCACCAACGGCATCATGCCCACCATGGTCGGCGCCGCCCGTGACGTCGGGCGCGGGGTCACCGACCGGCTGCGCTCGATGCCCGTCTCGCGCACCGGGCTCCTGCTCGGCCAGACCCTCGCCGACCTGCTGGTCAGTACCGTCGTGCTCGCGCTGCTGGCGGCCGTCGGGCTGGCCGCGGGCTGGCGCGTCCGGCACGGATTCGCCGACGCGGCGGGGGCGTTCGGACTGCTGCTGCTCTTCCGCTTCGTCATGACGTGGGTGGGGACGTGCCTCGGGCTCGCTGTCGGCAAGGAGGAGGCAGCCGGTCAACTCTCGGTCGCCGTCTTCCCGTTGGCGATGATCACCAACGCGTACGTGCCGACCGGCGGCATGCCGGGATGGCTGCGGGCCGTCGCCGACTGGAACCCGATCAGCGCGGTGGTCGAGGCGAGCCGGAGCCTGTTCGGCAACCCCTCCGCGCCCGGCGACGCCTGGCCGATGCAGCACGCCGTGCTCGCCACGCTGGTGTGGAGCGCGGCCCTGCTCGTGCTCTGCATGCCGCTCGCCGTACGGAAGTTCGCCACCCACGGGCGCTGAGGCGACGCGGGCTCCGAGGGCGTGAACACGGGTAGGTGCTGACCCGCCGGTCCGGTGAAGGTGCTGGACACCCGTGCCGGTGCGGCCGAAGGTGGACGCCATGGAGTACACCCACCTCGGCCGCACCGGCCTGACCGTCTCCCGCCTCTGCCTGGGCACCATGAACTTCGGCCCGCACACCGAGGAGTCCGACGCCCACCGCATCATGGACGCCGCCCACGACCGGGGCATCAACTTCTTCGACACCGCCAACGCCTACGGCCGCGACGCCGAGGGCAACCTCAAGGGCCGCACCGAGGAGATCATCGGTCGCTGGTTCGCCCGGGGCGGCGGGCGCCGGGAGCGGACCGTCCTCGCCACCAAGGCCTACGCCGCGATGGGGGACTGGCCCAACGAGGGCAAGCTCTCCGCGCTCGCCGTCCGGCGGGCCGTCGAGGCGAGCCTGCGGCGCCTGAACACCGACCACATCGACCTCTACCAGATGCACCACATCGACCGGGACACGCCCTGGGAGGAGATCTGGCAGGCGATGGAGGTCCTGGTCGCCCAGGGCAAGATCATCTATGTCGGCTCCAGCAACTTCGCCGGCTGGCACGTCGCCCAGGCCCAGGAAGCCGCCCGCAGCCGCCACTTCCTCGGCCTGGTCAGCGAGCAGTCCCTCTACAACCTGCTCGACCGCACCGTCGAACTGGAGGTCGTGCCGGCCCTCCAGCACTACGGCCTCGGCCTCCTGCCGTGGTCCCCGCTGCGCAGCGGGCTGCTCGGCGGGGCGCTGCGCAAGGAACGCGAGGGCACCCGCGTACGGGCCGCGCTCGCGCACGCCGACGACCTCCTGGCCACCCACCGCGACCGCATCCAGGCCTACGAGGACCTCGCCGACGAACTCGGCGTCGACCCCGCGGAGCTCGCCCTCGCCTGGCTCCTCGGCCGCCCCGCCGTCACCGCCCCGATCATCGGCCCGCGCACCCCGGAGCACCTCGACTCGGCGATCCGGGCCCTGGACGTCGAGCTCGACCGCAAGACCCTCGACCGCCTCGACGACCTCTTCCCGGGCCACCGCCCGGCCCCGGAGGACTACGCCTGGTAGGACGGCCACCCCCGGGCCTCGTTCCGGCCGGGCCTCGTTCCGGCCGGTTCTTGTTCCGGCTGGGGCGGGGCCCGGGGGCGGGGCCCGGGGGCGGGCTGCTCGGTCGCGTGGGGCGGCGGGGCGTGAGAGCGTCGGGGGATGGGTGACGAGGCGGTCGTGCACGATGTGCCGTACTACGCGCAGTGGGAGTCGGCGGAGCTCGTGCGGGAGATCGTCGGCGGGGCGCTGGACGCCGCCGACGATCCGCGGTGGGGGCAGTCCGGGGCGGCCACGCCGGAGGAGTACGAGTGGTGGTCGTGGCGCCTGTGCGGGGTGGCCTGCCTGCGGATGGCACTCGACTTCTGGTGGGGCCTCGCGCCGCCGGCGCTCGTGCTCGCCCGGGAGTGCGAGGCGGCGGGCGCGTACGTCCGGGAGGACGACGGCCTGCGTGGGCTGATCCACGTACCGTTCGCCACCCACGTCCGGGAACGGTGGGGACTGGCCGCCGAGGCGCGGGAATTGGCGCCCGGGGAGATCGCGGCCGAGGTGGCCGGCGGGAGGCTGCCGATGCTGTCGGTGCACCCGTCGATCCGCGAGCCGGAGGGACCGGACCCGGTCCGCCGGGGCGGGCACCTGGTGCTCGCGGTGGGCGCCACGAGCACGGCGCTGGTGATCCACAACCCGTCCGGGTTCCCGGGCGGGTCGCAGTCCTTCGCGCACGTGCCGTGGCGGGACTTCGGACGCTTCTTCGCCGGGCGGGGGATCGTGCTCGGCCCGCCGGGCGTGTCCGGCCCGCGCGGTGAGTCCGGCCCGCGCGGTGAGTCCGGCTCGTCCGGTGAGTCCGGCCCGCGCGGTGAGTCCGGGAGCGTCAGGGTCTGATGCTCGGCAGGCCGAGCAGGTCGACCGGCAGTTCGCCGCGACACAGCGCCGAGATCGGCTTCAACGCGGCTGCCAGCCGATCGAGTTCGCTGCGCGGGTAGTCCTCCCAGACCCGGGCGGCGGCCAGGTCGGTCGCGGCCTCCAGGGACTGGTGCCGGATCCGGCCGAGCTCGGTGACCGCGCCCTCCGCCGTCAGCCAGCCCCGCTCGACCAGCCGCTCCGCGGCGGCCTCCCACTCCTCGTCCGTCCACCCGCGCCGCGGCTGGAGGTCCTCGCGCCGCACGTCCAGCGCGCAGCGGATGACGAGCGCCTCGCAGCCGTCCAGCCCGGCCGTGACCAGCGCGGCGACGTGGCCGTCCCCGCGGTGCTCGCGCATGACGGTCGCGGCCTGCCACAGTCGCCCGTAGAGGTCGGACGGCCGGGGCAGCGCGGCGTTCGCGGCGGCCAGGACGCGTCCGGCGCAGTCCAGCCGTGCCGCCGCCCGCTCCAAGGCGTCGGCGGCCAGCTCGACCTGGGCCGGGTCGACGTGCTCCAGCACCCGGGCCAGCGCCGCGGACGACCCCTCGGCCCGGGCGGCCAGGGCCTTCTCCGGGCTGGCGTGCGTCCACACCTCGGGCACCGCGCGCTCGACGACCGCCGGCGCGAAGCTGAAGAACGCGGCGATCACGGGCGGCGCGTCCACCGCGCCCAGCGGTGCCGACCGGCTGGCGAAGTAGCCGCGCCACCCGCCCCGCAGTCCGGCCGCCTCGAAGGCCGCCCGGCCCTCCGGCGAGAAGTACGTGAGGGAGTGCACCGGTTCGAAGAGCCACCAGAGAGAACGGGCGGGGTGGACGAGATCGGCCATGGAGAGACCCTCCTTGAACGGGGGTGGGGCGGGTCGGGGCGTCGCCCCAGTGCTGATGACCACGGCGGCGGCCGCGGTAACCCCGCCCCGGGTGTGATGACGGTCACGCGGGCGGCCACGAGCTGCGCGGGCCGGTGCCGGCGCGGGAGATGATGGGGTGGGGCGCCCGCTCACGGTGGCGCCCGAGCCCTCGTGTGAAGGTATTGGTAATGGCGCAGATCAACCCCAGCATCCTGTCCGCGGACTTCGCCCGTCTCGGCGAGGAGGCCGAGGCCGTCCGGGGCTCGGACTGGCTGCACGTCGACGTCATGGACAACCACTTCGTGCCCAACCTCACCCTGGGCGTCCCCGTCGTCGAGTCGCTCGCGCGCGCAACCGACATCCCGCTCGACTGCCACCTCATGATCGAGGACCCGGACCGCTGGGCCCCGCAGTACGTCGAGGCCGGCGCCGGCTCGGTCACCTTCCACGCCGAGGCCGCCGCCGCGCCCGTCCGCCTCGCCCGCGAGATCCGCGCCAAGGGCGCCCGCGCCTCGATGGCCCTCAAGCCCGCCACCCCGATCGAGCCCTACGAGGACCTGCTGCCCGAGCTCGACATGCTGCTGATCATGACCGTCGAGCCCGGCTTCGGCGGCCAGGCCTTCCTGGACATCATGCTGCCGAAGATCCGCCGCACCCGGGAGCTGATCGCCAAGCACGGCCTGGAACTGTGGCTCCAGGTCGACGGCGGCGTCTCCGCGAGCACCATCGAGCGCTGCGCCGAGGCCGGCGCGGACGTCTTCGTGGCCGGCTCGGCCGTCTACGGCGCGCAGGACCCGGCCGAGGCCGTCCGCAAGTTGCGCGACCTGGCGTCCGCCGCCACCACCGACGCCTGGTGGGCGTGCGCGCACTGAGTCCGCGTCGCGGGCGCGGGTCCCCGGCGCGCTGAGGGACGATCACTGACGAACGTCTCTCATCGGCCCGACCCCACGGTGGTGGACCCGCACATGAGCAACCTCGACCTCAAGCCCGACCCGACCACCTGCGGCCGGGAGGCCAGCGGCGGCCCGGTGAAGGAACTCCTCACCGGGCGCCGGGTCCCCCTCGGCGAAAGCACCGTGGTGCGGCGCCTGCTCCCCAACCTGGGCCGCCGGATGGTCGGCGCCTGGTGCTTCGTCGACCACTACGGCCCCGACGACATCGCCGACGAGCCCGGCATGCAGGTGCCGCCCCACCCGCACATGGGTCTGCAGACGGTCAGCTGGCTCCACCAGGGCGAGGTGCTGCACCGCGACAGCCTCGGCAGCCTGCAGACCGTCCGCCCGTACGAGCTGGGCCTGATGACCTCCGGCCGGGCCATCTCCCACTCCGAGGAGTCCCCCCGCCCGCACGCCCGCTACCTGCACGGCGCGCAGCTGTGGGTGGCCCTCCCCGACGCCCACCGGCACACCGCCCCGGCCTTCGAGCACCACCCCGACCTGCCGGTCGTCAGGGCCCCGGGCCTGGACGCCACCGTCATCCTCGGCACCCTGGACACCGCCACCTCGCCCGGTACCACCTACACCCCGCTCGTCGGCGCCGACCTCGCCCTCACCGCCGGCGCGGACCTCGGGCTGCCGTTGGTCCCGGACTTCGAGTACGCCGTCCTCGCCGTGTCCGGCAGCGTCGACGTCGACGGCGTCCGCGTCGAACCCGGCTCGATGCTCTACCTCGGCTGCGGCCGCGCCGAACTCCCGCTGCTCGCCCGCACCGACGCCGCCGTCCTGCTGCTGGGCGGCGAGCCGTTCGACGAGAAGATCGTCATGTGGTGGAACTTCATCGGGCGCTCCACCGAGGACATCGCCCGGGCCCGCGCCGACTGGATGACCACCACCCGCTTCGGCGCCGTCCAGGGCTACGCCGGCGACCGCCTGCCGGCCCCGGAACTGCCTGCCACCCCGCTGAAGCCCCGTGGGCGGGAATGCTGAGGAGAACGTCAACCGCGTAGCAGCAGGTTCGGACTCACAGGTGCGAGTACCGGCGGCTCGACGTTCCCTTCGTAGCCGAAGTGCAGTTCCTGCCGGGCTCGGGTTGCCAACACGTAGTAGGTCATGCGCAGTGCTGCGGAGCTGGGGTCGGTGGCGTTGTCGGTGTGGGTGTCGGGGACGACGACGATATCGAAACCGAGGCCCTTGGCGCTGGCGCGGTTGACGATGACGATGCCTGGGCGGGTGAGGTCGACCGTGCGGTAACGACCCTTGGAGGCCTGGGAGGTGTAGAGCTGGGGGTGAAGTCGGGGGGCTTTGCGTTCCAGTCGGGTCAGCAGGTCGGACTGGGCCCGGGTGGAGCCGAGGATGACGCCGATGCTGTGCCTCGGGTGGCGTGTGGCGAGGGCGATGAGCAGATCGGCTACGGCATCGGGACGGCTGAGGCGGTGCAGGCGGGAACTCGGGCCGGGGCGGTCGGGAAGTGGCGGTGCGGTGGTGCCGGTGTGGAAGTGGGCGGCGAGCTCGGCGATCTGGCGGGTGTTGCGGTGGTTTCCTGCGAGTTCGTGGCGAGCGCAGCCGCCGAGGCTGCTGGAGATCTCGGAGATCGTGGAGTTGGCGGCGTTGAGGCGCTGGCACTCGTCGGCGTACACCGTTGTACGGCTGCCGAGAACGCGGCAGAGCCGGTAGAACCCGATCGGGAGGTCCTGCCCCTCGTCGATGACGAGGGCGGGAGCGGGCCTGTGGTCGGTGACGGCGGCACGCTCATAGAAGCTGGCCCAGTCGAACCAGCCGTCGTCGGTCCGTGGTGCGTTGCCGCCGAACCAGTGGGTGAGCCAGGCGTGGACCGTGGCAACGCGGACACCGTGCTCCTCGGCGCCGAGAGCGGAAACGACCGGGGCGAGTGTTTGGCGCAGCAAGTTGGAACGGGTGAGGAGCACGGTCGGTGTGCCGGTGAGTGCGAGTATGAGGGCGCGCTGGGCTGCGAGCAGGCTCTTTCCGCTGCCGGGCGGGCCGCTTACCAGATGGTTGCCCTCGAACGGCAGGGTGTCCAGCGAGGCCCGCTGGGCAGGGCTGAGATCGAGATAGGTGAGTGTCATGGCAGGGCGCTTACTCCAGTGCGGCGGCCGCGGTGGTGCGTGCGGCGGAGACGACGGATTCGAAGTAGCCGGGAACCTGTTCGCCCCCGACGAGGAGCGCTCGGTCGAGGAGGGTGTTGCCGCTCTCGCAGCTGGTCTCCGGGAGCAGGGAACAGGCGTGGCAGGCAGCTCGGTTGAGGTTGCCGAAGCCCTGGCCGGTGTGTTCGGCGCACAACGGGTCCGCGGAGCACCAGGCGGCGGCCTCGATCATACGTAGCAGGGTCTCGGCGAGGTGCGGTGCCTCCCCTTGCTGGACGAGCCCGCCGAGGGTGCCCTCGGCGTCGCCTGCTCCGGTGTAGATGAGGATCCCGTGCTGGTCGTGCTCGGGCCGTGCGTACACGCGTTCACGCAGGCTTGCCGTCGTGTACCCGGACTCGAAGGCTAGCTGGCGGACGAGCAGGTGGGCGAGCGTGTGCAGGAGCACGAAGCGGGGTGACAAGTCGGTTCCGGTCAGTCCGGCCAGCTGGTCCTTGCGGAAGGATCTGTCCAGGTCCGCACTCATCCCGGCGACTCGTCGGCGGACCTCTTCGGTCTGCTCCCACTCCGTGAGGCAGGTCTTGTCGAGGGTGAGGAAGACGCCTTCACCGAAGACCTCGACGGCAGGCAGCCATTTGAGCCGTCGCGCGGTGTCGGCGGGTACGAAGGCCGCATCCGGTGACACCCGGCTGAATCCGGAGAGGGCGCGGACCTCGCGCAACCGGTCCGCGAGCACGACTCGCCCGATCCGCTGGTGGAGTTCGGCCCAGGGCGCGCCCGTCTCGTGGGCGAGGCCGAGGGTGGTGTCGCGGATCGTGAAGTCGCGGCTGGCAGGGCGCGCCGAAGAAGTGAACGCGGCCCATTCCTCCCGGCTGAGGTCTGGGCGCGCAGAGGTGCCGGAACCTGCACCGGACAGAGGTGGGGCGGTGCCCATCTCCTCTGCCAGGAGGGCGTCCAGGAATGCGTCGTCGGCGCCGGTGTCATCCTTGATCATCTCGCGGAATACTCCGGCCTTCGACCCCTCGGAAGCCCGGCACAGCGGGATCCACAGATCGTTCGCCAGCACCTTGGCGGTGAGGTCCTGGTCGGTCACAGCCGAGGTGTCGCCCTCCGGAATGTCGAGGGCTGAGTGCGTGACGGGGTAGTAGAGGTTGCCTGCCGTGCGCTGCACGATCTGCACGGGCTTCACGCAGGAGGTGGCCTCGCCGATCCGCTGCCACGGGTTGCGCCCCGAACAGCGCAGGCCGTGGGTGCCGAGGACGTCCAGGAGGTCCCGGGAAGCGCCACAATCCTTCGCCCGGCACTCGACCGAGAGCGCCTCCAGACCGGCCGCCCGCTCGGAGACCCGGAACCGCAGCTGCTCGCGGGAGGCGCAGGCCTGACGCCTGGCGGCGTCGAGCCGTGAGTGGGCCCAGAACCACCAGTCGACGTCTCCCAGATGACCCGCGGCGCAGATCTGCACGAAACGCATCGGTGTGAGCTGCCGCACCGGCGAACACGAGGGACAGCGTGGTGGGACGCCATGCTTCTCGTTGGCGATGCGCCAGCGCACCATGCGTCGGCACGACCCGCAGAACAGCCAGGTCGGGAAGCGAATGTAGGGCGCGCCCGCCGCGTCCTGCCGGTCGTAGCGGTCGTCCGCCGCGGCCGGGGCGGCGAAGAAGCCGGTCACGCCGAGCTTGGCGGCGAGCCGCGGAGACTCGACGGGTTGCCGGTGCCGAGGCCAGTCCCCGATGCCGGTGGCGACGAACGACTCGCCCTGGATGTCCAGGATGGCGCCGACCCCGAACGGAAGTACGGTCTGTGCCTGACGGACCCTCAGTCGTCGGCTCACTGCTCGCTTCCCTTCACTGTCACCTGGCACTCACGGTCGACGTTGCGCATCGAGTTCGGGGTCTCCCAGAGGCCGCCGTGCTGCTCGAAGCCCTTCAACAGGTTCAACTGGCCCTTGCCCTGGCTGCGGTAGTGGAGTTCCTTGCCGGCCGCGCGCGCCTCAAGAGCTGCGTTCTCCCAGTCGGTGAGCAACTGGGCGAGTTCGGCCCGGATGCCGTCGGCGGCATGCGGATCGCTGGCGGCTGCCCGCGTCAGCAACTCCTCGGTGAGTGCCTCGGCGGCCGGCAGCACGTCCGTGAGGTGGCCGGCCTGGTTCTCCTCGGACAGACCGAGTCGGTGCCGTACCAGGATGACCAGCGCGGCGTGCAGCGCACGGCGCCGCGAGGGCACCGACCACGGAGTCACGCTGGTCGGTTCGACGTGCCGGTACAGCGAGCGGTGGTAGGTGCCGAAGGTCTCGTAGTGCGAGCGGTCGCGGGGCCGCGTCGCGTTGAAGAACGCGACGACGAGGCCGGGCACGGTGTGGCGGCCCACCCGGCTGGTGGCCTGGATGTATTCGGCGGTCGTCTTGGGCTGCCCCTGCATGAGCATCAGCGCGAGCCGCTTCACGTCCACACCCACCGACAGCATGTTCGTGCACGGCATGAAGGACACTGCCTGCGGGTCGTCCCACGGCCGCTCCAGCCGGTCGAGCAGGACGGGCTGCTCGGCCCGTGGCAAGTTGCTGGTCAGCTCCTGCACTTGGCGGTCGGTCAACTCGCGGATGCCGCGGCCGCCGTCGAGCCCGGCGAGTTGAGCCGGGATGTCGTCCGCCGCCGCGGTGACCGTCCGGCCCAGTTCGCGGAGGCTGTGGTGGTAGGCGACGAGGGTCCAGTAGTCGTCCCGGTGTTCCTCCGGAAGCTCCCAGGCGCCCTGGAGTATGGCGGCGGCGGTGGTCACGGCCGCACGACCGGCGGTGTGGCCCTGGGCCATCACGCCGACGTAACGACGGCCGGGTCGTGACGTGTCGGGCTCGGCGAAGTACGAGTGGCGGGCGTCCAGGCCGGCCGGCGGGAAGAGCTGTACGTCGCCCCCGTACAGGGCGCGAACCTGTGGGCCGGAGCGGCGGATGGTGGCGGTGGAGGCCACCACCTTGGGGCCCGTCCCGTCGGCGGCGGTGCACAGGCCGAGCACTGCCGCCTCGTAGAGGCCGACCGTGGTACCGAGCGGCCCGGTGAGCAGGTGCAACTCGTCCTGGATGACGAGCGACGGCGGGAGGTTGCCGGTGCCGGCCCCGAAGAGCCGGCCGGCGCGCGGTTCCCAGGCGAGCCGGGCGAACTTGTCGACGGTACCGAGAACGAAGGTCGGCGGGCGGTCGTACAGCTGCTGGTCCACCACGGCGACCGGCAGTTCGTCGTGGAAGGCGCATTCCTCGCGGGGGCAGAAGAAGGCGAAGGAGTCCGCCGCGGTGCGTACCCCGTAGTCGCCCGCGTCGGGTGACTTGTGGGCCGGGAGGATGCGGGTGCCGCACCACGGGCACCGGTCCAGGATGAACACGTCCTCCGGGCGGGCCGCGGCGCGGACCTCGTCGAAGAGGTCACGCGCCGCCTGGTAGGAATTGGGCGACGTCGCCTCGCCCACCCAGAGTCCGATCGAGAACGGCTCGCCGCCGAGCGTGCCCGGGTCCGCACGGCGCAGGATTTCCAGAGCGCACAGCGTGGTGGCGGCGCGCTGGAACTGCTGCGTGGTGAGGAGGCTGAGGGTGTAGCGGCTCAGGACGGCGGTTCCGCCGCCATCCGATGTGCCGCGGCGCAGCAGCATGGCGAAGGAGGCGAGGAGGAGGTACGCCTCAGTCTTGCCCCCACCCGTGGGGAACCAGATCAGGTCGGTCACTGCGCGGTCGGGATGGCCGGGATCGACGGTTCCGTCGAGCGCGAGCAGGAAGAAGGCGAGCTGGAACGGGCGCCAGCGCGATTCGGCGTCCGGTTCGGGGTCGACCAGCACGGGATCGTGCCGGCCACGGCGCTCCCCGGCCTGGTCGGCGCGGATGTGGCGCATCTGGAGGGCCATGGCGCGGTTGGCGGTGCGGAACGCCTGGAGCAGCTCGGGGCGGGACGGATCACAGAGCGTCCGGACGCCGGCCTCCATCCGGCGGACTGCCGAGCTGATGCGTTCCAGGATGCGGTCGGCGGCTGCGCGGCCCCAGGCGGGGATGTCCGTCCGGCGTTGCACCTCGTACCACGAGCGGTAGTCGGCGGTGAACTGGTCCAGCCCGGAGCGGAGTTCGGTCAGGGGAAGGTCGGGATCCGCGAGGTGCAGGAGGCTCAGCACCGGTGCTTCGGTCGGTCCGGCCG
Organism: Kitasatospora sp. NPDC048722; assembly: GCF_040650235.1. Lineage (NCBI taxonomy): Bacteria > Bacillati > Actinomycetota > Actinomycetes > Kitasatosporales > Streptomycetaceae > Kitasatospora > Kitasatospora sp. NPDC048722. The sequence goes on along the minus strand of NZ_JBEZGX010000027.1, from coordinate 34,699 downwards.
CGCGCGTGGCCGGCACCTCGGCCTCCGGCATGACGGCTGCCCGCAGTACCGTGATCCGTCCGCTCCCGTCCGACTCCTCCTCGACCGCGCAGCCGTGGCCGACGGCGTGGGTGCGGACGTGCCGGTACTGGAGCCGTAGCTCCTGTTCCTCCGGGTCCCGGCTGGCCAGCCGCACGCTTGGGTACTGGAGGACCGAGCCGTCCACCGGTCGCGCGGCGAGCCCCACCTGGAACAGCATGCGGTCCCACTGCGCGGTGCGGCCAAGGGCCTGCTCGGTGCGCGCCGTGTTGACCAGGGCGATGGTGATCAGGTGTCCGAGGCCGAAACCACGTCGCCGGACACGGATCTCGGCCCGGCCGTCGAGAACGGTGACTTGCTCCTGGTCCGGTTCGATGACGTGTGATTCGTCCTCCAACGGCATCCGCCTCCACTGCCGGCTGTGTTCTCCCTGCAGCGTGGCGTACCTGGCCCCGGAACAGTGCACCTCGACGGTCGCGGCGTCGGTGTAGAAGCTGAACCCGAGGGAGGACGGCAGCCACGAGTTGGATTCGGGGACGGGATCGGATGAGGGGTTCGTGTCGTTCGCGACCGACTCTGTTCCGGGGCCGTCCAGTTCCTCGGCCGAGACGGTCAGCCGCTGCTGGAGGTCGGCATCCTGGGCGTAGAGCGTCCCCATCAGGTACTGACGGTCGGGCGGCGTGTCGATCATCTCCTCCGCCCCGTGGGCGGGGCCGACGAGCTGGCGCCGGAGGTAGTCGACGAGTTCGTCTCTGGGTTCCACTGTCGTCCGTTCTCGGGTTCGGCTGTACTGCCCCTGGTGGGGTGGGGTCACGGTGTCGCGGCTGGCCGGGCAGGGCGGGGCACCAGCCGCTTCCGGGCGGGTAGCGACGGTCGCTGCCAAGTCACGCCCAGAGATTCCAGGATGATCCGGCGATGGGTGGGAAGCCCGGTCCCGTTGACGCCGGCGATCTCACGCTGTTCGTCGAGCCACTTCCCCAGGGGGAACTCCTGTTCCTTGTGGTCCGGCCCGGGAAGTCGGCACCGTTCACGCGAGCGGAAGCTTTGCAGAGCGCTTACGCCGGCGGACCAGTCCCGGCTGGCGAGGTCCTTCGAGATCGCGTGTACAGCGTTGGAGGACCCGGCGTCGAGACGCGCGTCGGTGAGCATCCGGCGCAGTGTGATGTACGGAGCGCCGGTGGGGTCCACGAAGGCGAGTTTCAAGACGATCTTGACCTTCACCTCCAGCTGGCGTACCCGCTCCCGGGTGACATCGAGGTCGTTCCCGATCTCGTCCAGGGTGGCTGGGGCGTGTCCGTCCAGCCCGTACCGCCGGGTGACGATGTGGGCGAATCGCTCGGGAAGCGCGGCGACGGCCGCGTGCAGCTCTGCTTCGGTCAGAGTGCCGATGACCGCGGTCTCCACACCCGGGATTGCGTTACGGGCTTCGATGAGGTCGCCGAGATGGACACCGTCGCCGATGATCCGGTCCAGCGAGTCGGTGCGGCGGCTGAGCCGCCGGGCCTCGTCCACCTTCGTCACCGGGAGGTCGCAGGCCACCGCCACGTCGGCGGCCCGGATCGAGAGGCCGCGGGAGAGCAGGGTCCGTTCGGCGCGGGCCACCTTCTGGACGACCTCGTGCATGTGCACGGGGATGCGGATGACGCTGCCCTCGTCGGCGATGGCCCGGCTGATCATCTGGCGGATCCACTGGGTGCCGTAGGTGGAGAACTTGCAGCCCATGTGGGGGTCGAACTTCCGGGCGGCTCGTATCAGACCGAGCATGCCGTTCTGTACAAGGTCCTCGTACTCCAGCCCCTGGTTGAGGAACTGCCGCGCGACGGAGTGGGCGAGCCTGATGTTGTGCATGACCAGGCAATCCCGTGCCTGCCGTCGTTCGTTCGTCGCCGGGAGCCCGGCCAGTTCCTCGTCGGTCGGTTCGATGCCCACCCGCCGCACCCCGCCGCGCAGAAGTACGGCCAGGCCCACCTCCTCCTCCGCGGTGAGGAGCCGCTTGTCCGGACGGAGGGTGAAGCGGTCGCCGGTCAGCACGTTGCGGGCTGCGGCCAGGGCTTGCTCCAGGTGGCCCGGCGCGATCGGTGCAACCTGCGCCGGGATCGACAGGCCGACTCCCGGGAGAGCGCTGTGCGGGGGTGGTGCCGGCGTGGTGCCGCCAGGTAGCGACGCGACACGCGTACCGGATCTGAGCTGCTCGACCTCGGCCGCCGAAAGGCCGGCCAGCCGGGCGACCCCGGCTAACGCCCGAGCGTCGACCACGCCCGCGTCGTCGGCGAAGCGGTTCAGTAGTCGGCGCGCCGTGCCAACGCGAGGGGAGTCGTCCAGCCACTGCGTGGGTGCGCGCCCGGCCTCCCGGCGGGGCGGTTCGCCGATCCGGAGGTTCATCGCGGTAAGGGCATCGGCTAGCCGACCGCGTGCTTCCTCGCTCAGCCCGAGCGCCTCCGTCTCGGTACGGAAGACCTGGTAGGGCACGACCCCGCGCACCTTCTTCGTCTGAAGCTCGGCGTACAGCCTGCCGAGGGCGGCCTTCAGGCTCGGAACCTGGTGGTCCAACTTCCCACCCCTTCACACGGAGGCAAGGCGCAGGGGCCTCGAGAGCGCGTACGTTGCGGGCTGCGACCCGATGCACACGGTTACGATAGCGATGGTTTGTTAGCGACGTCAACGCACTATGTACATGGTGTACGTGATCCCCGGAATCGTGTACGGTTCTTCCTGTTGCCCCCGCTCGCCGCTCTGCGGCACGTCATGGGTGGGGGAGCGGCAGACGGCGTGGTGCGTCCTTAATCCGGGGTGTGGAGGAGTGGCAGTGAGCCTGGAGCTGATCGGCGGCCGGTTCCGCGTGTTGGGGGCGATCGGCGCCGGCAACATGGGGGAAGTTCACAAGGCCGAGGACCTGACGTCGCCCGCGGACGGGCCGGACCGCGTTGTCGCCGTCAAGACGATCCTCCGCCGCCGCTCCGGCGTCGCTGTGGACACCTATGGGGATGCCAAGGCGGTCGAGCGTTTTGCGCGCGAGGTGCGCATCATGCGCCGCCTGGATCACCCTCATCTCAGCCGCCTCATCGACGGCGGCGTGGATGAGGACCACGGTGGCTTGCCCTACCTCGCGATGGAGTACCTCGATGGTGAGGTCCTGCGTGACCTGATCGCGGAAGAAGGGCAGCTCCCCGTTGCCTGGGTCGCCGCGATCGGTGCCCAGATCGCCGACGGACTCTCCGCCGCGCACGCGGCCGGCATCGTGCACCGCGATCTCAAGCCCGCCAATGTGATGCTCACCAGGGGCGGTGTGGTCAAGGTCCTCGACTTCGGCATGGGGCGAATCGTCGACGACCCCGAGGATGCCAAGCTCACCAGCACCGGCGTCGCGGTCGGCACCGCCCGGTACATGGCACCCGAGCAGTTCAAGGCCGAGCAGGTGACGCAGGCCGCCGACCTGTACGCCCTGGGCTGTCTGCTCTTCGAGATGCTCACCGGTGTCGCCCCTTTCGTCGGGGAGGCTGCGTACGAGCTGATGCGCAAGCACATCGAGGACAGCCCGACTCCGGTGCGCCTGATCCGGCAGGATGTGCCCGCGGAGCTGGCCCGCCTGGTCGACCGTCTTCTCGCAAAGCAGCCCGTTGACCGACCTGCCGACGCCGTAGCCGTCCGCGACGCCCTCCTCCCCCTCGTCGACCGGGACGGCGGCGCCCGGCAGCTCCCTACCTGGGGCGCATTCGACCCTGTCCCGGTCCTGCATGCCACCCGGTCCGCGGCCACCGCACGGCCCGTGGTGCAGGCAGCAGAGGCACCCACAACTCCCGTGGCCACCACGGGTATGGACGTCTTCGGTGTCCACCGCCAGCTGATCGATGATTATCGCTCCTTCACCGAGGGTGGGACGGTGATTCGCGATGATCGGATCGCCGCGTTCGTCGAGGACGACCTGGACGCCAAGTCTCAGTGGCCGGACCCCTGGCTGTCGTTGAACCCGTTCTTCGCCGGTGGCGGTACCGTCCTGGAGCTGGCGGGCCAAAAGGTGCTGCACGAGGAGTGCGCGCGAATCTTCCAGGCGAAGAAGACGGAGGGTGGTACCGTCTGCGACGGCCGCCCGTTGACCTTGCATCAGCACCAGCGCGAAGCGCTCGAAGCGGCGCAATCGGGCGCCTCGTACGTACTGACCACGGGAACCGGCTCCGGCAAGTCGCTCGGGTACATCGTGCCGATCGTCGACAAGGTCCTGAAGGACCGTCAGGCCGAGGGGCAGGCCGCCGTCAAGCGGGTCCGCGCGATCATCGTCTACCCGATGAACGCCCTGGCCAACAGCCAGCTCAAGGAGCTGGAGAAGTACCTCCGCGACGGCTACGGCAAGGGCCGCGAGCCCGTCACCTTCGCCCGCTACACCGGTCAGGAGGACGACGCGGCCCGTAAGGAGATCCGCGACAACCCGCCGGACATCCTGCTCACCAACTACGTGATGCTGGAGCTGATGCTCACGCGGCCCGATGACCGCAAGAGCCTCGTCAAGATGGCCCGCGGGCTGGAGTTCCTGGTCTTCGACGAACTGCACACCTACCGCGGGCGCCAGGGTGCCGATGTTGCCCTGCTGATCCGCCGGGTCCGTGAGGCGTGCGAGGCCGGCCGGCTTCAGTGTGTCGGTACGTCCGCGACGATGTCGACAGAGGGCACGGCCGGGGACCAGCGGAAGGTCGTCGCGCACGTCGCCTCGACGCTCTTCGGCGTCAAGGTCGATCCCCGGCACGTCATCGGGGAGACCCTGGTACGGGCCACCGATGACGTGCCGGCAACCGTTTCCTCCGAGCGCCTCAGGGCCCCGGCTGCACCGAGGGCCTACGGCGATCTCGTCCGCGACCCGCTCGCATGCTGGATCGAGACCCGCTTCGGACTCGCCACCGACCCGGCCGACGGCCGTCTCGTCCGTCAGAAGCCCGCGAAGATCGAGGAAGCCGCGGCGGAGCTCGCGGCGCAGAGCGGTGTGCCCGTGGAGCAGTGCGCCGCCGCGATTCGGACCACCCTGGAAGCCGGTTCACAGGCCCGCCACCCCGTCACCGAGCGGCCGCTGTTCGCCTTCCGGTTGCACCAGTTCCTCTCCAAGGGTGACACCGTCTACACCACGCTGGAGGACAAGCTTTCCCGGCACCTCACCCGCGGCTACCAGCTCGAACAGCCCGAGTCGGGTGGGAAGTTGCTGATGCCACTCGCCTTCTGCCGCGAGTGCGGCCAGGAGTACCTGACGGTGTGGCGCACCGAGAAGGACGGCGAGGTCCGGTACGAGGCGCGCCGCGACACCTCGGCGACCGGCGGCCGTCACGGCGACGGCTACCTCTACGTCGACCATGACCGCCCGTGGCCCCACGACACCGAGGCCGCCATCGCGGACCGCCGGCTCCCCGAGTCCTGGCTGGAGATCGACGACCGCGGCCAGGAGGTCGTCCGCAGGACGCACCGTGAACGCGTGCCGCGAGCCGTCACCGTGGATCCCTTCGGCACCGAAGGGTACGGAGACCTGAAGGCCGCCTTCATCCCCTCCCCGTTCCTCTTCTGCGTGCACTGCGGCGTCTCGTACGAGCAGACCCGCGGCCGGGACTTCGCCAAGCTCGCCACCCTCGGCCAGGAGGGACGCTCCTCGGCGACCTCGCTGATCTCCGCCTCCGTGGTCCGCTCGTTGAAGTCGGTGCCGGAGGAGGCCCTGGACAAGGAGGCGCGCAAGCTCCTCACCTTCGTGGACAACCGGCAGGACGCCTCCCTGCAGGCCGGACACTTCAACGACTTCGTGCAGGTCACCCAGGTGCGCGGTGCCCTCTACCGAGCCGCCGTCGAGGCCGGCGAAGAGGGCATCCAGCACGAGGACCTGGCTTCGGCGGTCGCCAACGCCCTCGCGCTGGACCCGGTCGACTACGCCGGCGACGCCGCCGACCTGCCGCCCTCCCTCGCCCGCAGTGCGGCGAAGACCCTGCGCGACGTGATCGCCTTCCGGCTCTACCTGGATCTCGAACGCGGTTGGCGCATCACCATGCCCAACCTGGAGCAGACCGGACTGCTGGAGATCGGCTACCAGGACCTGCAGTGGGTCGCGGACCACCAGGAGCGCTGGGAGGGCACCCACCAGGCGCTGCGCGACGCCGACCCGGCCCTGCGAGCCGAGATCACGAAGGCGCTCCTCGACGAGATGCGTCGCGCCCTCGCCATCGACGTGCAGTACTTCCGGGACGACTTCGACTCCCTTCAGCGCGCGAGCGAGGAACGCCTCATCGACCCGTGGGTGCTGACCAAGTCCGACAGCCCCAAGGTCGGCACCGCCTACCCCCAGCCCTCCCGCCCCGGTCTGGACCGTTCCGGCCTGTTCCTGTCCGCCGCGGGCAAGTTCGGCAAGTACCTGCGCCGGACGGACAAGGCCTTCCGCGAGCTGGACAAGGGCGACCTCCAGCTCGTCATCGAGCAGCTGCTGAAGGTGCTGACTAAGGCTGGTCTGGTCCGCGAGGTCTCGCAGGCCCCCCAGCGGTCCGGCCGTTTCCGCCACTCCGCCGGGCCGGCCGTCACCGGCTACCGGGTCGCGGCGCAGACCCTCGTCTGGCGCGCCGGCAAGGGCGAGCGGGGCGCCCATGACCCGCTCACCCGCACCTACGCCAGCGGTGACGGCCCCCGGGTCAACACCTTCTTCCGCGACCTCTACCGCAACGCGGCCACCGAGCTGGCCGGGCTCTTCGCCCGCGAGCATACCGCCCAGGTCGATCCGACCGAGCGTGAGAGCCGCGAAGAGGCCTTCCGCAAGGCCGAGTTGAAGCTGCTCTACTGCTCGCCGACGATGGAACTGGGCGTCGACATCTCCTCGCTCAACGCCGTCATGATGCGCAACGTCCCGCCGACGCCCGCCAACTACGCGCAGCGCTCCGGGCGCGCGGGCCGCAGTGGGCAGCCCGCCCTGGTCACCACGTACTGCTCCACGGGGAACAGTCATGACCAGTACTACTTCCGCCACTCCGACCGCATGGTGGCGGGCGCCGTGGCGCCGCCCCGCCTCGACCTCGCCAACGAGGACCTCGTCCTCTCCCACGTCCAGGGCATCTGGCTGGCCGAGGCCGGTCTGAAGCTCGGCCGGGCCATCACCGAGGTCCTCGACATCTCCCACCCCGACACCGGCGACCGCCCCGAACCGGCCCTCGACCTGCACCCCGACCTCCACGCCGCCTCGCGGGACGCCGACGCCCAGACCCGTACCGTCGCCGCCGCCTACCAGGTGCTCGGCCCTCTGCTGCCCGAGTTCGCCCGGACCACGTGGTGGGACGAGCGGTGGATCGAGGACCGGGTCCGTACCGTCGCCGAGCGGTTCGACCGCGCCTTCGACCGCTGGCGCGAGCTCTACCGGGCCGCGCTGGACGACCAGTACGTCCAGAACAAGCGGGTCCTCGACCACAGCCTCACCGAGGGCGACCGCAGGCGCGCGGTCGGCCGGCGTAGGGAGGCCGAGACCCAGCTCAACCTGCTGAAGAACGAGAGCGCGGAGAGCAAGTCCGTCCTCTCCGACTTCAACCCCTACCGGTACCTGGCGTCCGAGGGCTTCCTGCCGGGGTACTCCTTCCCCCGCCTGCCGCTCGCCGCGTACATCCCCACCACCGGGCGCCGCCGCGGCGAGGGCGACTACCTGCAGCGCCCCCGCTTCCTCGCCATCCGCGAGTTCGGCCCCGGTGCGCTGATCTACCACGAGGGCGCCCGCTACCAGGTCACCCGCATCCAGCTCCCGCCGGACGCCTCCGGGGACATCACCACCAGCGAGGCCCGCCGCTGCGACCACTGCGGCTACCACCACGACCCGCGCGAGCGCGCCGACCGCTGCCAGATGTGCGACGAGCCGCTCGGCGCGGCCACCTACGGCCTGCTCCAGCTGCACACCGTCTACACCCAGCGCCGCGAACGCATCTCCTCGGACGAGGAGGAGCGCCGGCGGGCCGGCTACAAGCTGGAGACCTCCTACGCCTTCCAGGACCACGGCACCCGCAAGGGCCGCCAGGACGCCAGGGTCACCGACGGCTCCGGTCCGCTCGCGGCCGTGGCCTACGGCGACTCCGCGACCGTCCGGATCACCAACGTGGGCCGGCTGCGCGCCAAGAAGGACGACCCGGCGGGCTACTGGCTGGACGTCGCGGACGGCCGCTGGATGAACGACCGCGACGCGGCCGACGCCTCCGGTGACTCCAGCGAACTGCCGGTCGTCGACGCCGACGGCAACGAGAAGCGCCGCAAGAAGCGCGTCATCCCGTACGTCGAGGACCGCCGCAACATCCTCGTCCTCACCCTCGACGAGCCGCTGCCCGAGCCGATCGCGCTCACCCTGATGTATGCGCTGGAGCGCGGCATCGAAGCCGCCTTCGAACTGGAGGACTCCGAGCTCAACAGCGAACTCCTGCCGCCGAACGACGGCCCGCGCAACCGCTTCCTCTTCACGGAGGCCGCCGAGGGCGGGGCGGGCGTGCTCCGTCGCCTGCAGTCGGAGCCGGACGCGCTCGCCAAGGCTGCCCGCCAGGCGCTGGAGATCTGCCACTTCGACGAGGACGGGGTCGACCAGGGCGGCCCCCACCCGGACCGCAAGTGTGCGCGCGGCTGCTACGAGTGTCTGCTGACCTACGGCAACCAACTCAGCCACGCGCTGATCGACCGCCGTACGATCGCCGCCCTGCTGCTGCGTTTCGCCTCCGCCGTCGCGAAGCGCGACGAGCGCGGCGAGTCCCGCAGCGAGCAGTTCCGGCGGCTGGTCGCGGAGCAGAGCCCGGAGCCGACGGGCCGGCCGGGCGAGGCGGCGGAGCCAGTGGACGTACTGACCCCGTTCGAGCGCGACTTCGTGACATGGCTGAAGGACCGCGGCCTGCGTCTTCCTGACGAGACTCAGACCCTGATCACTGAGGCGAACGCGATGGCGGACTTCGTCTACCGGATCCCCGGCGTCAACCTCGCGGTCTTCGTCGACGCCCACGACACCGAGACCACGGCCCTGCGCGACGAAGACGCCGAAGAACGCCTCTACGACGCCACCTGGGACGTGATCCGCTTCCCCGCCGACGGCGACTGGGACGCGATCGTCGCCCGGCACTCCCGATACTTTGGCACCGCCCACCCGACCAGCTGACCCACGGAACCGACGAACCACTCGACGAGGATCCACCTGATGACACCCACCTACTCCGCCGGTTCCCTGGTCACCGCCCGCGGCCGCGAATGGGTCGTGCTGCCCGAGAGCGCGGCCGACATGCTCGTGCTGCGCCCCCTCGGCGGCTCCGACGACGACATCGCCGCCGTCTTCCCGGCCTTCGAGGACGTCAAGGGCGCCGAGTTCGCTCCCCCCTCGCCGGCTGACCTCGGCGACCAGCGCGCCGCCGGCTTGCTCCGCTCCGCCCTGCGGATCGGCTTCCGTTCCGGCGCCGGGCCGTTCCGCTCCCTCGCCGGGATCGCCGTCGAGCCGCGCGCGTACCAGCTCGTTCCGCTGCTGATGGCCCTGCGGCAGAAGACCGTCCGGCTGCTGATCTCCGACGACGTCGGCATCGGCAAGACCGTCGAGGCCGGCCTGATCGCGAGCGAACTGCTCGCCCAGGGGGAGGCGAAGGGGCTGGCCGTGCTCTGCTCGCCGGCGCTGGCCGAGCAGTGGCAGGCCGAGCTGCGCACCAAGTTCGGCATCGACGCCGAACTCGTGCTCTCCTCCACGGTTTCGCGCCTTGAGCGGGGCCTCGACCTCGGGCAGTCCCTGTTCGACCGGTACCCGAACGTCGTGGTGTCCACTGACTTCATCAAGTCCCCGCGCCACCGCGACGACTTCGTCCGTCACTGCCCTGAGCTGGTCATCGTCGACGAAGCCCACACGTGCGTCGCCGCCGACGACACCGGGGGAGCCGGCGGCCGGGCGTCGCAGAACCAGCTGCGGTACGAGTTGTTGCGCCGAGTCGCCGAGGACGCCGACCGGCACCTGCTGCTGGTGACCGCCACGCCACACAGCGGCAAGGAGTCCGCCTTCCGCAACCTCCTGGGCCTGGTGAAGCCCGAGCTGGCCACCGTCGACCTGGACAGCAAGCGCGGGCGCGAACTGCTCGCCCGGCACTTCGTCCAGCGCAAGCGCGCCGACATCCGGCAGTACCTGACCAAGGAGGACGGCCTCAGCGACGACAGCCTCGCCGAGAAGACCGCCTTCCCCGCCGACCGCTACTTCAAGGACGAGACCTACAAGCTCTCCCCGGCCTACCGCGCTCTCCTCGACGACGCCATCGCCTACGCCAGCGACCGCGTCGAAGCGGCCGGGGCGCAGGGCAAGCGCGAGGCCCGCATCGCCTGGTGGTCCGCGATCGCCCTGCTGCGCTCGCTGGTCTCCTCTCCGCGTGCCGCCTCCCAGACCCTGACCACCCGTTCCGCCACCGCCGTCGCCGCGAGTGCGGAAGAGGCGGACCGGCTCGGCGCGCCGCTCACCAGCGACTCCGCCGACAGCGACACCCTGGAGGGGCTGGACGTCGCGCCCGGCGCCGAGACGGACGACGCGGGTGCCCGGCTGGCGGCGCTCGCGGAGCGGGCCGCGGGGCTGGAGGGCACGGAGCACGATCTCAAGCTCAAGGCGCTGATCAAGCATCTCAAGGCGCTGCTGGCCGACGGCTACAACCCGATCGTCTTCTGCCGATACATCCCGACGGCGGAGTACGTGGCCGAGGCGCTCCAGGGGAAGGGCGGGGTCAAGGCCACGGTGGCCGCCGTGACGGGTACCCTCTCGCCGCAGCAGCGCATCGAGCGCATCGAGAAGCTCGCCGAGGAGGCGGGGGACAGCCTGGCGGCGCGCCGGGTGCTGGTCGCCACCGACTGCCTGTCGGAGGGCGTCAACCTCCAGCACCACTTCGACGCGGTCGTCCACTATGACCTCGCCTGGAACCCGACGCGCCACGACCAGCGCGAGGGGCGTGTCGACCGGTACGGGCAGAAGCGTGACGAGGTCCGCGTCATAACGCTCTACGGTGCCGACAACGGCATCGACGGCAAGGTGCTCGAAGTCCTCATCAAGAAGTACCGGCAGATCAGGAAGGACCTGGGCATCTCGGTCTCCGTGCCGGACGAGACCTCGGCAGGTGTGACGGACGCGATCGTCGAGTGGCTGCTGATGCGGGGGAGGGAAGGGCAGCAGGAGGGGCTGTTCGCGGTCGACGACCTGGTCGACGCGAAGGCCGCGGAGCTGGAGAAGGACTGGAACTCGGCCGCCGAGCGGGAGAAGACCTCGCGGTCCCGTTTCGCCCAGCGCTCCATCCACCCGCAGGACGTGGCGCGGGAGGTCGCGGCGATCCGTGACGCCCTGGGCAGCGCGGGGGAGATCCGCACCTTCGTGCGGGACTCCCTCAACGCGCTCGGTGCCGTCCTCCGGGACACCGGGGGCGGGGACTTCATGGCGGAGGTCTCCGGAGCTCCGGCCGGGCTGCGCGACGCCCTGGCCCCGGTCGTGGGCGGGGGCGCGGTCGAGACCGGGCGGCCGATCCCGTTTCGCACCGACCCGGCGGTCGGTCGCGGTGAGGCCGCGCTCGTCCGCACCGACCCGGTCGTGGGCGCCCTGGCCGGCCACGTCCTCAACGCCGCCCTTGACACGCTGGCCGAGGGCAGCCGGCCGGCGCGCCGCTGCGGCGTCGTGACGACGGACGCGGTGTCGGTTCGGACGACGCTGCTGCTGGTGCGCTACCGGTTCCACCTGACGCTGCCCTCGCGGAGCGGGGACAAGCAGATCGTCGCCGAGGACGCCCGGCTGCTTGCCTTCCAGGGCGCGCCGAAGAACGCCGTCTGGCTGCCGGACAAGGACGCTCTCGCCCTGCTCGGGGCCCAGGCCACCCTCAACACCGACGTGCACTTCGGCGAGCGGACGATGACCCGCATCCTGGGGCAACTCCCGGACGTCCAGGGCTACCTGGAGTCGCACGGCGAGCAGCTCGCCGCCGACCTCGACGCCTCCCACCGCCGGGTCCGCGAGGCGACCGGTGAGATCGTCCGAGGCCTGCGCGTGCGTGCGCAGCAGCCCGCCGACGTACTCGGCGCCTACGTCTATCTGCCCGCGAACACCTCGACCGGAGAGGGCGCCTGATGTCCGCCACCACCCGCAACCAGGTCTTCTCCGCCGTCCACACGGTGGGCGGGCTGCTGCCCGCCGACATACTGGTCCGCATCGCCGAGGGCAAGGACGTCTCCGGCGCCAAGCCCGCCGACTACGGTGTCATCGGCTCGCGGTCGGTGCGCGACGACGCCGAACGCCACTGGGACTACCTCAAGGGTGTCTGGCGTGAGCTTCGGAAGCGCCTCCCCGAGGACGCCGAGACGGGCGCTCCGGCTGCGGACCCGACGGGCCTCGCGGTCGCGCAGTGGCTGGAGCCGCTGTTCGCGGAGCTGGGCTTCGGGCGGCTGACGGTTGTTGGGGCTGCCGGTATCACCGCAGACAGTGACGCGGCGAAGACCTTCGACGTCAGCCACCGCTGGCAGCACGCCCTGATCCACCTCACGCCCTGGAACACCGACCTCGACAAGCGCCCCGGTGGGGCCGGCACCGTCCCGCCGCAGTCGATGCTCCAGGAGTGCCTCAACCGCACCGAGGCGCACCTGTGGGGCGTGCTCTCCAACGGCCGTCGGCTGCGGCTCCTTCGTGACTCCAGCGCCCTGGCGACGGCCTCGTATGTCGAGTTCGACCTTGAGTCGATCTTCGACGGCGAGCTGTTCAGCGAGTTCGTGCTGCTCTACCGGCTGCTGCACGTCTCCCGTTTCGAGGTGGCGGAAGGCGCGGCGGCCTCGGCATGCCGACTGGAGAAGTGGCGTACGGAGGCCATCGCCTCCGGGACCAGGGCCCTGGACCAGCTCCGCAAGGGCGTTCAGGACGCCATCACAACCCTGGGTACGGGCTTCCTCCGCCACCCCGACAACGCTGCTCTGCGCGAGAACCTCAAGGCCCAGGATCTGCACAATGCGCTGCTGCGCCTGGCCTATCGGCTGCTCTTCCTGTTCGTCGCCGAGGACCGCGATGTTCTGCACGCGCCCGAGGTGGGGGAGCAGGAACGAGAGCGGTACGCCACGTACTTCTCCTCGGCCCGGCTCCGCGAACACGCGCGGCGCAGGCGCGGTACCGCGCATGGCGACCGGTGGCAGGCTCTGCGGGTCGTGCTCGACGCGCTGGGCGACGAGAACGGTCGCCCGGAACTCGGCCTGCCGGGCCTCGGTGGCCTGTTCACGCACAGTGACGCAGACGTCCCGCTGGACGGCCTTTCCCTGTCGAACGAGTACCTGCTGACGGCGGTTCGCCACCTGTCGCAGGTGCGGGATGCGGGCTCCAAGCGCTGGCGCGCGGTCGACTACCGGCACCTTGACGCCGAGGAACTGGGCTCCATCTACGAGTCCCTGCTCGAACTCGTTCCGCAGCACAGTGCGGCCGACCGGACCTTCGAGCTGGTGGAGCTGGCCGGCAACACTCGGAAGACGACGGGTTCCTACTACACCCCGTCCTCACTGATCGACTGCCTGCTCGACTCGGCACTCGACCCGGTCATCGATGACGCCGTCAAGCGCGGCGAGCAGAAGGCCACTGCTGCCAGTCGACCCGATGCGGCGAAGGACATCGTCGACGAGTTGCTGGCTCTGACGGTCTGCGACCCCGCTTGCGGCTCCGGCCACTTCCTTGTGGCCGCCGCCCGCCGCATCGCCAAGCGGGTCGCGGCCGTTCGCGAGCGGAACCCGGAGCCGACGGTCGCCGCTGTCCGCACCGCCCTCCACGACGTTGTCGCCCGCTGCATCTACGGTGTGGACCTCAACCCGATGGCCGTGGAACTGGCCAAGGTGTCGCTGTGGCTGGAGGCCCTGGAGCCGGGCAAGGCGCTGAGCTTCCTCGACGCGCACGTGAAGCACGGGAACGGCCTCATCGGCGCGACTCCCGCACTGTTGTTGGACGGCATCCCGAACGACGCGTTCAAGCCGATCGAAGGCGATGACAAGAAGATCGCCAAGTCGCTGGAGAAGCAGAACGACAAGGAGCGGTCGGGCCAGAGCATGCTGCTCAACCTCGGCGACGGCCCGAAGATCGCCAACACCGTCTTCGCATCGGGGCTGCGCAGCATCACCACGGCCAAGTCGGACAGTCTCTCCGACGTTCGCCGACAGGAGTCCGCCTTCACGGAGTGGTCGGAGTCCGCCGTTTACGTGCGGGCGCTGCACGCCGCCGATGCGTGGTGTGCCGCCTTCGTCTGGCCGAAGGTGCCGGGTGCCCCGCAGGCCGTTACGCACGATGTCTTCCGGGCCCTGCAGAATCCCGACGCCGACGCAGCCTCCCAGGCGACCCATGATGAGATCCTGCGTCTGCGCGAGCAGTACCGCTTCTTCCACTGGCACCTTGAGTTCCCCGAGGTGTTCACCGTCCCTGACGGTTCCGGCGCAGTCGAAACCGATCAGCGCACAGGCTGGGCCGGTGGGTTCAGCTGCATGCTCGGAAACCCGCCGTGGGAACGGGTCAAGCTCCAGGAGCAGGAGTTCTTCGCCACCCGTGACGAGAAGATCGCGAAGGCGTCGAACAAGGCCGCGCGTGAGCGGATGATCGAGGCGCTCGCGGACAGCGAGGAGGACACGGAACGCCAGCTGCACGACGACTTCGTTGCGGCCCGCCGTCGGTCCGAAGGCGTCAGCCACCTGCTCCGCAACTCCGGGCGCTATCCGCTCGCCGGCCGGGGCGACGTCAACACTTATGCGGTCTTCGCCGAGACCGCGTCCCTCATGATCGCCCCGCGCGGTCGATTTGGACTGGTCCTGCCTACCGGCATCGCAACCGACGCGACCACCGCGCCGTTCTTTTCGGATCTGGTGCGCACGGCGCGACTTGCTTCATTCCTGGAGTTCGAGAACGAGGCGTTCATCCTCAGCCGGGACGTGCATCACTCCGTCAGGTTCGCCCTGCTGACCGTGACCGGCATCGGCGAGCGCGTGCGGGAGGCCTCTTTCGCCTTCGGTACCCGATACATCGAGGACCTGGACGACCGCCGCTTCGCGATGCCGCCTGAGGAGATCCTGCTGGTAAACCCGAACACGGGTACGCTCCCGCTCTTCCGAACCCGCCGTGACGCGGAGATCACCCTCGGTATCTATCGCCGGGTCCCCGTGCTCATCCGGGAGCCCGACGAGAACGGGCAGGGCGGAAGCAACCCGTGGGGTCTGTCGTTCATGACGATGTTCCATATGTCGAACGACTCCCGTCTCTTCCGCACCAAGGACCAGCTTGAGGCGGGAGGCTGGGAGCTCACCGGCAACATCTTCGTCAAGGACAGCCGTCGCTACCTGCCGCTCTGCGAAGCCAAAATGCTCCATCACTACGACCACCGCCTCGGCACTTACGAAGGTCAGACGGAGGCTCAGGCCAACATGGGCACCCTGCCCCGGGTGACGCCGGAGCAGCATGACGATCCGTCATTCGCTCCACTACCGCGTTATTGGGTCCCAGAATTCGATGTGCCGACGGGCAAGTTGGATAGCAGGGGCAATGAGGTTCTTGACTCAGGGGTTAGGTCTCGTCTCGCTCAGCGAGAGTGGGGTCGAGGTTGGTTCATCGGGTGGCGCGATATCTGCCGTGCTACAGATGCTCGAACGCTAATTGCAACCGCTACGCGAGTTGATGCCGCTTTCGAAGGGGGAACCCTTCTTGCGCTGCCCGCCAGCGGGGCTTCTGCGGCGGTAATTCTGCTTTCCTGCATGGCTTCCTTCGTAGTTGATTACGTTGCGCGACAGAAGGTTGGAGGTACTCACCTCAAGTATTTCATTATGCGACAGATCCCTGTTCTCGGACCGGATGTTGCTGCGAAGGTCGAACCTTGGACGGGTGATCGCTCGGTCGGTCAGTGGATAAGTGATCGAGTCCTGGAGCTTAGTGTTACTGCGTTCGATGTCACCTCTCTGGCCGAGGATCTTAATATGGGTGGCGATCCCTACCGCTGGGATACGAGGAGGCGTGAGGTTCTTCGCGCTGAGCTGGATGCCGCCATGTTCCATCTTTATGGCGTCCATCGCAGCGAAGCTTCCTATGTGATGGATACATTCTCCGTTGTCAAGCGTGAGGACGAGGCTGCCCATGGTTCCTATCGCACGAAGGAATTGATCCTCGACATCTATGACCGCATCGCTGAGGCGCAGCGCACCGGCAGCACGTTCGAATCGGCCCTCATCCCGCCCCCCGGCCAGGGTCCCCGCCACCCCGCCTCCGTAGCGGAGAGGCCGCGTTGACCGACGGCATGACCGCTGCCCCCGCCGGCACGAACCCCGCCGAGGTCCGTGCCGAGCGGCGGAGACTCGTCCAGGCGGTGGCTGCCCATCGTCGGTTGCTCGCCGGGCGGCCGGCGTTCGAGCGGGCGGATCTGCGGCGGCGCAACCGGGCAGTGCGGGACCGTACCCGTGTGCAGCAGAAGCACGACGCTGCGGTTCGGCGAGCTGATGGCGCGCACCGGCGGGCGCAGGAGTCCGGTGCACGCCGGCTGGCCGCGCTTGACGGGAGCCGTGGAAGCCGCGAGAGGGAGACGCTCGCGGCGTTGCGCCGGCAGTTCATCGATCGGGCGGTCGCCAAATCCCTGTTGGGTCCGCAGGAGGTCAACGGCATCGGTGACGGGCTTGTCCGCGATCTGGCTGGGCAAGGCATCCGCACGGCCGCCGACTTCACCCGCATCAGCTACGAGAAGGCGCCCAACGGCCGTGGTGGGACGGTGGTGTGGATCCACCGGACCCGTGGAGGCAAGGTCCACGTCAACGGCATCGGCGAGCACCGGGCTCGGACCTTGATGGAGTAGCGGGACGCGACCATGGCCCGGGCCGAGGCCCGGGCGCCGCAGCAGCTTCCTGCGGACGAGCGCATGCGCGTGGATCAGATCATGGCTGAGGAGCGGCTGCACCTCCGGCGCGAGAAGGAGGAAACCGAACGGGCGGCGAACGCGGCACGGGCCGAGGCTGGGTTGCTCGCCGCAGCTACATCCCGCTTTGCTGCGGCCGAGGCGGAGGCGGCTGCGGTTCTCCGGCGTTCCGAGTTCGACGAGATGGCGGAGCGTCTTCTCGTCCTCCAGGCGGAACTCCGTCTCCACATGGACCAGCACGACAGCGTCCGGCCGGATTTCCGGCTGCGCCGCGCCCGTTCGTCCCGCCTCAGCGTGCGCCGATGTCCTCGGCGCCGCAGGACCTCGGATCGGCTGCCGCTGTGGGAGGCGTGTCTCCTGAGCCGCGGGCCCGTTTGGTCTGGCTGCTGCCGATCGGCTGGTTCGCGCTGACGGTGTTCCTGGGGTTCGGCCGGAGGATCGCGGGCCCGCCGTGGGCGGAGGTCACGGTTCGGCTCGTGGCCGTGGGGATGGTGGTGTGGCTGTTGCGCCTCTGGGTTTCCCGGCGGCGGATGGGTACGGCGCAGTCCATGCCGCCCGGCTCTGCCCTGACGACCTGGGGAGTGTTCGTGGGACTTGTCGCGTTTCGAGTGTTCCTCGACCAGGCCGGCGTCGGTTCTGGCATCGGCTGGTTCGGGGCTGTCCTCTCGGCGCTCTTGCTGCTCATGAGCCTCGGCTGGTGGGAGGACTGACCGGGCGAGTCACTTGATGAGGTGGTCGAACTCCCCTGCCCTCACGCCGCAGAGGAACGCCTTGAGCTTGTCGGGGGTGGTGGTGATGATCGTGTCAGGGTCGTCGCTCTCACGGATCTTTATGCTGCCGTCGTGGGCGGCGGCGAGATAGATGCAGTTCGCTGACTCGGAGCTGTAGCTGGACTTCTGCCAGTTGAGAGCTGACATGGCACTTCCTCTCAGGTGTCCTTTTCGATACGGGCAATGAGATCACGTGACTTGGCGCGGCTGAGGGCGCAGGCTTCCATGAGGTCCAGAACCTTCTGGTACTTCACCAGTTGCGCTTGGGCGTCAAGGAACTCGGAGCCGTGATACGTGTCGAGCTGCACGGTGTCGAGTTGGGGCACGATCGCGGAGCAGTAGACGATGGACTGCCCGGAGCCGGGGAACGTGCCGGCGCCGAACGGAATCACACGAACCGAGACATTCTCGCTGGTGCTCGCCTCGATGAGGTGCCTGTGCTGTGCACGGGCCACTGCGGGCCCGCCGAATCCCATCCGCAAGGCTGCCTCATGGACAATCGCCGTGAGCGGGATCGCCTTCGGGCCGTAGAGGACGGCCTGCCGTTTGATCCGGTACGACACCCTGTGTTCCACCTCATGCGGCGCCAGGGGCGGTACGGTGCAGCTGGCGAGCGCACGTGCCTGGTCAGCGGTCTGGAGCAGGCCGGGGATGTGAATCACCGAGGCGATACGCATCGCCGTGGTGTGGTGTTCCGTTTCGGCAAGATCGAGCATGGTCGGCGGCAGGAGGTCGCGGTACTCCTCCCACCATCCCCGAGCTCGCCTGCCAGTCATGCCGGCGAGGGCCTCGATCAGATCCTGGTCTGTGCAGGTGTACGCGCGAGCGAATGCGCGGACTCGCTCCGCGCTCACCGGGTAGCGGCCTGCTTCGATTCGGCTCATGTGGGCTTGGCTCACTCCGACACGAGTGGCGGCGGCAGTTGAGCTGAGGCCAGCGTTCTCGCGAAGTTTGCGCAGTTCAAGCCCAAGGCGCTGCTGCCGCAAGGTCGGGGCACCGCTCGATGTCATGGTGATCCTCTCGTTCATCCCCACGGCAATCTGGCAAGTCTTCAACGAGCTATATGGAAATTATGCCATGGATGACGCTACGGTATGGAGTGGGTTGGTCGCTGAAGGTGGCGACCTGTTGGTTCAACCATGCCTTGAGGCTGGAGACTTCCATGACTGCTGCGCCCTCGCAAAACCCCCGGCCGGCCAAGCCCGGGTCGGCTGCCGCCATCTCCTTCGACCAGGAGCTGTGCGGGCTCGTGCTCGACACGGCGCCCAGGCTGTTCGCCGTGGTCCAGGTGTGTGGCGATGGCGGCGCGGACTCCGACGGGTGGGTCGTGGCCTGGGGGCTCGTCGACAGCGACGGGCCGACGCACGTCGTCGGCATCGACGGGCGAACGCGGATGGCCCTCGCGTCGCCCGAGCATGCCGTGCGTCATTTCGCCTGGCGGCCGGGGATCACCGCCAGGCTGGTTTGGCTCGCGCAGCCGGGTGCCGCCGCGATCGACCGGGCTGACGCCGCCTGAGCTTGCCTGCGCCCGGCGTAGCCGTCCCGTCAGGTCCTCCGGCTGCGGCCGTCGTTCGTCGGTGGGCGGCGATAGCATCCGGTTCGGCAGGAGCAATACTGGCGATACATCAGGAAAGTGGGGCCGCTGTGGGCTTCTCTTCGAGTGACATGCTTGCAGCGATGGGGAATCTCCTCATGTTCGAGGCACTCGGCGAGAGGTTCCGTACACGGCATCCCGATCTGGCTGGGCGTCTTGAGGTGCCGCAATCACCGGCGTTGCACCTGTCGGTGCCGCTGAGCGGGGGCCGTTTCGTGGGCCTTGCCCTGGTGCGCTTCGCCAAGCCGTACGACTACACCCCGGTCTGGGCGGTCGTGGGGTCGAAGCCCTCCGAGCCGCCTCGCATCTGGTCCGGCATCACGGACATGGACGTCCTTGTGGACGCTCTCCATGCCAGGGCTGTGGCCGAGCTCGAATACGCGCAAGAGCAGACGCCCTGGCGGTGGGACGAGCCCGCGACCGGCGAGATCGTGGAGCTCGCGGACGATCTGGCGGCCCGCGGAGTGGACGTGCTGATGGCCGTGGCGCAGAACAGGTGTCGCGCGGTGGAGGCCGAGCGAGGTGCGAAGGCCAAGTACTTTGGGCACGACGAGGGGGACTTCGTCCTCGTCCAGGGCCTGGGATGCTTGATCAGGGTGTCCCGCAAGCTGTTGTCGGGGTGGAGCGCCAGCGTCCGGGCCGAAGGGGGAGGGATCTGGCAGCGGCTCGACTTGGGCGGACTCCTGTTCGGTGAGCCGTCCGTCGTCCCGGGTGTGGAGCCCGGTCGCGTCGACCGGGCGAAGCTGGCGGGACTCATCGCGGATCTGGCTCGCCTTCCCCATGTCCCCACCATGGCCGAGCGGTCCGTCGGCCGGGACAGCCTGCCCGCGCAGCGGTCGCAGGCGGCCGACCGGCCAGCGCGTTCGGTTCTGGTCGAAGGCGCGGCAAGGGAGTTGGCCCGGAGGGGATTCGCGGACGTCGTGCCGGACGACACGTGCAGCCGACTTGAGTCGGAGACCTTCCACATCGAGTGGTGGAACCGTTCGAAGAGCATGGGCCTCGGGGACGTGCAGCGGTTGTACGGGGCGGCCGCCGTCAAGGGGCGACGCCTGATGGTGCTGTCGGAGAGCTCTGCCACGAAGCCCGCATGTGCCTTCGCGGACCAGGCGAAGGCCTTCATCTTCGCGGTCGATCCCGAGGGGCGCGGTCTCCACTCCTGCAACGGCCTCGCCAGGGAGGTCATCCTCGACCAGTCGAGCTGGCGCCCGGCGCGAGGCCAGCTAGATCGCTGGCTGGAGTGAGGGAGGGGCAGGCCTTCGCACGGTTGGACGTCGTCGCCGCGACGCGACCGGGCGGAAGTCGTCCAACCTCCTGGTCCGCCAGCCTGTCCGTCAGCGGCAGGGCCTATTGTGCGTACCAGGATCTCCGAGAACGAGGGGTGGGAGCGGTCCGTGCAGGACGAGTCTCAGGAGTTTCGGCTGCGTTTGCCCAACGGCGGGCCTGTAGCGCGTGGGCGGCTGCTGTCGGAGAAGGGCAGTAACGGGAGTCAGAAGTTCCTGGTGTACGCGGGGGCGCCGGCGCGGGGAAGCGTGGTTCCGTCCTTCTCGGTACGGAACGTGTCCTCGAATCGCCTTCGGACACAGCTGATCAATGACGGGACGCTGCGGCCCTCCGAACGCTGGCCCGGTCATCTCGAACTGTCCGCGGACGTGGAGTGCGGCTCGCCGTCCGCCGCTGCCGAGATCCTGATGGGCCGCGCGGCCAACGGGTGGTCGCGGTGGCGGACGGAGGACGACAGGCCGTTGTCGGAGTTCATGCCGGGCGTCTGGGTCGGCCCGAATCGCGCCTGGCTGGTCCGCGGCTCCAACGTCTCCGGCCTCGACCTGGTCCAGCGGCTCTGGCTGCCGGAGGGCCTGGTCACCCTTGCCGCGTCCCGGCTGAGGCAAGGCGTCGGGCAGGGCACCAGCAAGGAGCAGCTGCGCGCGTTCGTGCAGGAGGACTACGAGTCCACGGCCACGTACAGCCAGAAGCAGGATCTCGTCGAGGAGCTGCACGCCTTCCTCTCCCGGATCAAGCCCGGCGACACCGTGTGCACCATCTCCGGCGGACAGCTCTACGTCGGAGAGGTGACCGGGCCGGCCGAGCAGACGGCCTCGGACGACGACCGGTCCAACTTGCGCCGGCCGGTGGAGTGGCAGAGCGAGGGGTACCCGTACTCCGACCTGCCCGAAGAGCTCCAGCAGAGGCTTTCGGTCCAACACGACGTCGTCGACCTCACGTCCGTGCAGGCCTTGATCAAGGGCCTCGGAGTGAGCGACCAGGAGCTGGAGGAGGAGGCCGAGGCCATAGAGCGTGACCCGAGCGTGGAGATCCTCATCGCCCGGCGCGAGCTGGCACTGCCCGAGCCGACCCCCGAGCTCGCCGAGGACCTGCTCGTCCACGACGTGGAATGGCTCCAGGAGGTCCGCGACCTCCTCTGGGACGAGCGCCAGCTGGTCCTCTACGGCCCTCCGGGGACCGGCAAGACGTACCTCGCGCAGAAGCTCGCGGAGTTCCTGGGCGGCGGGCCCGAGCAGGTCAAGCTGGTCCAGTTCCACCCCTCCTACGCCTACGAGGACTTCTTCGAGGGCTTCCGCCCGAAGGAAGACCCGGAGACCCGCGAGGTCGCCTTCCGCCTCACCGCCGGCCCGCTGCGCGAACTCGCCGACCTCGCCTCCCGCGAGGGCAACCGGCACGTGCCGCACTTCCTGATCATCGACGAGATCAACCGGGCCAACCTGGCGAAGGTCTTCGGTGAGCTGTACTTCCTCCTGGAGTACCGCAACAAGGCCGTCCGGCTCACCTACTCCGGCGACGACTTCGCCCTCCCGCCGAACCTGTTCATCATCGGCACGATGAACACGGCCGACCGTTCCATCGCCCTGGTCGACGCGGCCATGCGGCGCCGGTTCGCGTTCGTCGAGCTGTCGCCGCGGATAGAGCCGACCAGCGGCCTGCTGCGGCGCTGGCTCGCGGCGCAGGAGCGCGACGACGAACCGGCCGACCTGCTGGACGCGCTCAACGCCCGGATCGACGATGCGGACTTCCGGATCGGCCCCTCGTACCTGATGAAGCCGGGCGTCTACCGCGATGGCGGCCTGGACCGCACCTGGCGGACCAAGATTCTCCCCTTGCTGGAGGAGCACCACTACGGCGAGGGCGTCGACATCGAGAAGCGCTACGGCCTCGCAGCGCTGCGGGCCGAAGTGGCCGCGAAGCGCTCCAGGTTCGTCGTGCAGCCGGGCGACATCGTGTGGGACGACCAGCCCCAGGCCGAGTCGTGACCGTCGTCCACCTGACCGAGCACGCTCCGGCGGTGTCCGTTCCCCTCCCGGACGCCGCCGGCCGGGCCATCGCGGCCTCCCGCATCCTCGACACCGCCGCCCCCGATCCGTACCGGACGGGCCACTGGACACTGCGGGCCGGCAGCAAGGTCGGCGCGGTGAGCCTGGCGGTGCCGGGCGGCAGTCCTGTCGCCCTGCGAATCACTCCCAAGGTGCCGATCGCCCGCCTCTTCTTCCTGATCGGGTACAGCCTCGACCCGCGTGGCTGGCGGGACGGGGACGTCGAGGTCGGCGACCACGACGAACTCCTGCCGGCCCTCGCCCACGCCGTGGAGCGTCAGGTGGACCGGGCGCTGCGCCAAGGCCTCCTCCAGGGCTACCGCACGGTCGAGGAGTCCGCACTCGTGGTCCGAGGTCGGATCCGCGAAGCCGAGCAGATACGTCGCCGGTTCGGCGCCGCCCTGCCGGTGGAGATCGCGTACGACGAGTTCACCACCGACGTCGCGGAGAACCGCATCCTGCGCGCCGCCGTCGAACACCTGCTCCGCCTGCCCGGCGTACCCCAGGACGTGCGCCGCCGCCTGCTGCACCAGCGGGTACGCCTCGCGGAGGTCTCCCCGCTCATACGGGGTCAGGTGCTCCCCACCTGGCACCCCACCCGCCTCAACGCCCGCTACCACCACGCGCTCCATCTCGCCCGCGTGGTCCTCGACGGATCGTCACCCGAGCACGCCGCCGGTGAACTGCGCATCGACGGCTTCCTGTTCACCATGAACAAGCTCTTCGAGGACTTCGTGACGGTCGCCCTGCGCGAGGCGTTCCGCGGGACGGACCGGACCTGTCGTCTCCAGGACCCGCACCACCTGGACGAGGCGGGCGAGATCCGCATGAAGCCCGACTTCGTCGTGTACGGCTCGGAGGGTGCACCACAGGCCGTAGCCGACGCCAAGTACAAGGCCGAGAAGTCCGGCGGCTTCCCGGACGGCGACCTCTACCAGATGCTGGCCTACTGCACCGCCCTCGGCCTGCCGGACGGGCACCTCATCTACGCCAAGGGCAACGCCCCGCACGCCGCCCACCGAGTGCGGCATGCGGGCATCGTCATCCATCAACACGCGCTGGACCTCGATCGGGGGTCGGCCGATTTGCTCGGTGAAATCCGTTCCCTGGCCTGGCAGATGGCCCCGGGCGTGACGGTATGATCACGATCGGAACAGCCACCAGGGGGTAGGGAGTCCGTCGGTGCCGCAGCTCGCGTTCGCGAACAGCTTCTGGGAGAGCTACGACGTCCTGGAGAAGCCCGTCAAGGCCGGTGTCCGGAAGGCGATGCAGAAGTTCCAGCAGCTCACCGTACCCGAGCTGCACGCGGACAAGGGCCTGCACCTGGAGTCCGTCGACAAGGCGCGCGATCCGCGGATGCGCACGATCAGGATCAACGACTTCTGGCGCGGCGTCGTCCTCGCCCCCGACGACGGCAGTGACGTCTTCCTGCTCATCAACGTCGTGCCGCACGACGACGCGTACACCTGGGCGGCCAAGCGGCTCTACACCGTCAACACGGCCACCCGCGCCCTGGAGGTCCGCAACGTCGTCGCCATCGAGCAGCTGACCCCGGCTCTTGAGAAGGCGGCGACGACCGCGCCGACGCTGCTGTTCGCGCAGCACTCCGACACGGTTTTGCGCGACCTCGGCATTGACGACCAGGTGCTGCGAGCGGTGCGGACCGTGGTCGACAGGCCGCAGCTGGAGGCGTTCGGGACGCTGCTACCCGAGGACCAGTTCGAGGTCCTGCAGTTCCTGGCGGAGGGTTTCACGCCGGAGGAGGTGTACCGGGACGTCGTGGTCGAACGGCGCGCGGCGGCCCCCGTCCCGGAGTCCGAGCAGAGTCTGGCCGCGGCCATCGCCAACACCGCCAGCCGGATCACCCTGGTCTCCGGCCCCGGCGAGCTGGCCGACATCCTGGAGAAGCCGTTCGCCGCGTGGCGGGTCTTCCTGCACCCCTCGCAGCGACGGGTCGCCTACCGGGCTTCCTACCGCGGCCCCGTCCAGGTCACCGGGGGCCCCGGCACGGGCAAGACGGTCGTGGCCCTGCACCGAGTCAAGCACCTGCTGTCCCGGTCGCCCGACACGCGCGTGCTGCTCACCACCTACACCAATGCGCTGGCCGCGACCCTGCGGGAGAACCTGGCGCTGCTCCTCGACGGCGACGACGAGCAGCTCGCCCGGGTGGACGTGACGACCGTGAACGCCCTTGCGCACCGGACGCTCACCGAACACGCGGGACGCGTGCCCGCGATCATCGGCGACCGCGAGGAACAGCTGGTCTGGCAGCGGATCCGCAAGCGGCTGGACCTCCCGTGGACCGAGCAGTTCCTTGCCCAGGAGTACCGGCACGTGGTCCTCGCCCACGACCTTCGTACGCTCGACGACTACCTCGCGTCCGACCGTCCGGGGCGTGGCAGGTCGCTCGTGACGGGGCGGCGCAAGCTGCTGTGGCCGGCCGTCGAGCTCTTCGAGGCCACGCTGAAGGCGCGGGGGGCGGTCACGCACCTCCAGGTCTGCGCGCAGGCGGCCCGGGCGCTCGACGGCGCGGCGGCGCGGTACGACCACGTCGTCGTCGACGAGGCGCAGGACCTCCACCCCGCACAGTGGCGGGTGCTGCGGGCGGCCGTCGCATCCGGCCCGGACGACCTGTTCATCACCGGGGACCCGCACCAGCGGATCTACGACTCGCGGGTGTCGCTCGGCTCGCTGGGGATCCAGGTGAAGGGCCGCACCAGCCGGCTGCGCATCAACTACCGCAGCACGGAGGAGATCCTCGCCTGGTCGACCGGGATCATCGGCTCCGCCGGGGTCGAGGACCTGGGCGGCGAAGGCACCGACAGTCTCGCCGGGTACCGCTCGCTGCTCCGCGGTCGCAGGCCCCACGTGGAGGGCCACGGTTCCGAGCAGGCGGAGATCGCCGCACTCGTACAACGGATCGAGGGGTGGATCGCCCAGGGAATCCGTCCCGCCGACATCGGCGTCTCCAGCCGCTTCAACGTGTTGCTCGACAAGGCCTACGACAGGCTGGCCAATGCCGGTGTGCCCGTGGTGCGCGTCAAGGACGGCCCGGCGCCGGACGCGGATGGTGTGCGGCTGGCCACCATGCACGCCATGAAGGGACTTGAGTTCCGCGCGGTGGCCGTCCTCGGGGTGAGCGCGGGTGCCGTGCCGTTCGCGCGGGAGATCACCCCGGCCGAGGTGGACGAGTCCCAGCACGAGACGGACATGCTGCGCGAACGGTGCTTGCTCTTCGTGGCCTGCACCCGCGCGAGGGAGGCATTGGCCGTTTCGTGGAGTGGGGCTGCGAGCGGCTTCCTGCCCCCGCGCGGGTGAGGGGCGGTTCAGTCTTACTCGGCGGGAGGGTTCAGCGCACCGTTCGTGAGGCCTTCCCGGGCCAGCTCAGTCACCTGCCGGCTGAGCTGTGCGAGCCGGCGCGTACCTGCATCGACCTCCTGGAGCGCACGGAAGGCCGTGCCGTACAGGCGTTGGGACTCGATGCCCATCTGGGGAATGCGGGAGCCCCGCATGTCGGCGCGGAACGTGCCGGTGCTGCTGGTGGAACGGCGCCTGTTGGCGGGGCTGACCAGAAAACCGTGCAGGTAGTCGGTGTCGAGGTGTTCGCTGACGGACACCGGCTCGCCCCCGGTGTATTCGACCAGTCCGGCGCGCGCGAGATCGGCGACGCTGACGGATGCGGTGTCGAGCGTTCCCGGCCCGCCTCCAGGGGTGAGCCGGGGCAGCAGGGCGTCCAAGGCGCGGAGTTGGTCCCGCAGCTGGTCGCGGAGGGCGGTGTACTCGACGAGGTAGTCCCGGTGGGCGCTGCCGATGTGGCTGCCCGGCGTGAGGTCGACGACGTCGTCCAGGAGATCGATGAGCGGGATGTCGACGACCTGGTCGGGTTGAGGGGAGAGCGGTCCGTCCGGCGCGTTGGCGGTGAGATCCACCATGCGGACGGTCTGCGCAGCCTGCCCGTCGGGGCGCACCAGGACCCACAGGTGGACGGGGAGGGAGTGTGCCGTCGCGGTTCCCGCCGGCAAGGCGACGACCTGGGCGAGGATGCCCCGCCGGACGAGCTCGGCACGAATACGTCGGCCCGCCTTCCGGTAAGCGACGGAGGCCGGCATCACGATGACGGTCCTGCCTCCGGGAGCCGTGTGTGAGTACGCGTGCTGGAGCCAGGCGAGCTCGCTCTCGGCGCGCGAGGGCGTGCCGAGTTCCCAGCGTGAGTCCAGGAGGAGGTCCTCGCGCCCCCAGTCGGGCCATGCCACCGGTGGGTCGCAGACGACGAGGTCGGCCCTGAGCCCCGGCCACTGGTCGTCGCGCAGGGAGTCACCCGCCCGGATCTCGGTACGGGTGCGGCCGCTCAGCGCCGCGCGGAGCTGGGCGAAGTCGGCCATCGAGGCATCGACTTCCTGGCCGTACCGGGCCGGGCCGTCCGCCGGACCGAGGGAGAGGAGCAGGGTGCCGATTCCGCAGGCCGGATCCAGGATGGTCGCCGTGTCCGGGACCGGGCCCGTGAAGTGCTGCACCGCCCGGACGATTCGAGGGGAGGAGACCTGGTCCGAACCCGCACGGCGGGTGGCATCGAGGAACCGCTCCGTGAGAGCGTCCATCAGCTCGGCCGCAGAGGTGCTCCGTGCGATCTCCAGCGCCTGCCGGGTGATCTCCGGCCCGAGACGAGGTGGGGCTGCACCGTCCGTGAGCAGCCGGGCGACCGCTGCCAACCCCTGGATGGCGTCGTCACCGAATTCGCCGCGCAGTGACTGCCACAGCCGGACTTCGTCGGACACATGGTGTCCCTTGCTCTGCTTGGCGAGCCAGGCCTGCACGTCGGCCAGGTTGAAGAGGGGGCTGGTCGGCCCACCCCCGGCCGGCGCCGGAAAATCGTCGTAGCGCCGCCGCCAGTTGGAAACCGCGGCCCGGGTCACTCCGGCCAGCCGGGCGATCTCGGCACCGGTGATCAGCGGATCAGGCGCGTGGCGAGTGTCGTCCTTCATTCGGCCACCGTACACGGCGAGCACGTCATCCAGGAAGACGACCCATGTTGGCGGCGTTCACATCTCTTTGTGTAGCACATCGTTTACGAAGGCGGCCTGAGCACTTCAACGGAGTGCTTGATGGAATCCGGCCCCGGCGGCGGTCGCACTCCGTACGGTGAACGAAGCACTGCGCACACGTCAGGGGGAGTGCAAACGTATGACGCGGGCCGAGCAGCCCCACCCGGTATCGAGCTTCTGGCCGCAGTGCAGGCGGAGATCCGGGCGGAACGTCGCGACGACGCCAAGGGCACGGAGAAGGCGGCACCACCTGGAGGCCGCTGCCCAGGCGATCTCGGCCGACCAGCTGATCCCGACGCGCGACGCGGCTCAGCTCTCGGCCCTGTCCGAGGAGGAGCTGGCGCGGTCGGCATCCGGGCGATCCCGTCCTGCCCGGCCGATCCTTGTCGCGCTCCGCAGAAACCTGACAGGATTTCAGATCACGTCACTCCTCGGGCGATGCGAACGGGTCATCATCGGGGTGACGCGGACAAGGAGGCGGGATGGCACGGGTGAACCTGCGGGCTGCGTTCATGAGCGGGCTGTCGTCCACCGTTACTGCACAACAGGTCTTCACCAACCGGGTCGACGAAGTGGCCGCGTTCGAGCGGTCGGTGGACGGCCTGCGCCGCACGCTGGACGAGGCCGAGGTGTCGCCGGTCGTGGACCGGGCGCAGGGACGCCGCAACGTCCTGACGCTCTACGGGGTGGGGGGCATAGGGAAGACGACGCTCTCCCACGAGCTGGAGCGTCGGCTGCTCGCAGATGCCGCAGCCCAGGGGCAGGGCGACGTCGTGGCCGTCCGGGTCGACGTCTCCGAGGACGGGGCCGCCGACCTGGAAGGCCTGCTGCTGCGTCTGAGGGCCGGGTTGGGGCAGTTGGGCAGTCGCTGGCCCGCTTTCGACCTGGCGCTCGCCTCGTACTGGGCCCGTGCTCACCCCGGTGAGGCGCTCCAGGACTTCCTCGACGCCTCACCGGCCCTGCGTCGGGCTTCCCGCAGCATCGGTCTCGGCGAGCAGATCGCGGACTCCGTGCGGGACGTCGACCCCGCGGGGCTCGGCGGGCTGACCGGGCTGGCGCACCGCGCTGCCCTGGCCACCTATCGCGCGGTCCGGGACCGGGTGCGCGAAGGTCGGCTGCTGGCGGACTGCGAGCTGTTCGCGGAGCTGATCGAGGCCGACGCCGACTACGAGACGCTCTCGTACTTCCCGTACCTGCTCGCCTGGGACCTGGATCGCCTTCCCCGTCGTGGCCGGCCGGCCCGGCGGCCCACGGTGTGCGTGTTCCTCGACACGTTCGAAGTGGTCAACGGCGGCGCCGACCGCACCGTGGAGCGGATGATCCAGTGCTGCGTCTACCTGATGCCCAACGTGCTGTTCGTGATCACCGGCCGCAACCGCATCGACTGGGCCGATACGGGCGCGGGCGGCGAACTGGACTTCACCGGCCCCGGATCCTGGCCGAACCTGCACTTCAGCAACGACACGGTCGAGCCCCGCCAGCACCTCGTCGGCTACCTCTCGGACTCCGACGCCGACAGCTACCTCAGCGAAGCGCTCACCCGGGACGGCGAGCCTGCGATGCCTGCCGAGGTCCGCCGGCGCATCATCGCGGGCGGGCAGGGCCTGCCCCTGTACCTGGACCTGTCGGTGTCCCACTTCGCCGCGCTGCTCGCCCGCGGAGGGCAGCCGTCGGCGGCCGACTTCGGCGGCTCGTTCACGGCCGTGGCCACCCGGTCGATCCGGGACCTGCCCCGGGAGGAGCGCGACCTCGTCCGTACCGCGGCCCTCACCGACCGCGTCGGCGCCGATCTCCTGCGGGCCGGACAGCCCCACGTCTCCGACGGCAGCGTGGCCAGGTTTCTGCGCCGGCCGTTCCTGACGCACGACGACGCCTACGCCCTGCCCTACGCGCTGCACGCGGCGCTGCGCCACGCCATCCGCGAGGCGGATCGCACCCTCCCGGACGGCTGGTCCGACCGCGACCGCAGCGAGGCCGCGGCCAGGTTGCTCGCCTGGTTGGGGGATCGGCTGGGGCCGTCCGCCGAGCGGGTGACCGTCGCCCAGGTCCTGGAGTCAGGTCTCAAGCTCTCGGCGGAGCACGGAGTCTTCGCGGACTGGATGGCCCGGGCCACGCAGCGCCTCGTCGAGGCCGGACAGTGGTCGGAGCTTGGCGCCGGACTCCCCGTCGAACGGACCGCGACGCCGGAGTACCGGGCGATCCTCGCTGCCATACGGGGTGTCCAACTGCGCCGGACCGGCCGTGCGGCAGAGGCCGTCGGGCTGCTCGACGCGGTGGGGAAGAACCTGCCGCAGGGCGGTCCGACGGCGCAGCTGGTGCGGATCCACCTTGCCCACGCGCTGCGCAACCACGGGGACTACGCCACCGCGGCGGAGATCTACCGGGGCCTGGTGGGTGGCGAGTTCGACGGGGTGGCCAGGTACTGGCTCTGCGACTACGACTACCTCAACGGACGGTTCGGCAGGGCACTGGATTCGCTCCGGGAGCAGCACAGCCGCGGACCGGAGGACGAGGGCGAGCGGCTGCGGCTGATCGGACACATCTGGCGGGTGAACGCCCGTTTCGACGAGGCGCGCTCCACGTACGAGGAGGCGGTCGACTTGGCCCGACGCGAGGGCCTCGCCGCCGCGGAGGCAAAGGCGCTGGCCAACCTGGCGCAGACCGTCTGCTGGTTCGGAGACGTCGCCGCGGTGGCGGATGCGGCGACTCGCGCGAGGGACCTGCTCGACCTGGTGCCCAATCCGGTCGAGCTCGTCAAGATCCGTTCCGCCGAGGCGGTCGCGCACGCGGTGACCGGCGATGCCGGGGCCGCTGCGGAGGCGGTCGGGGCCACCCGTCGGCTGGCGGACGGGATCGGCTACCGCGGTGGCCACAACCTGGCCGACGTGGCCCAGATCCTGCTCGGGGTCCTCGGTGGCGACCATGAGGGCGTCCGTCGCATGCGGGCGGAGCTCGACGCGCGGACCCGCAGGTCGGGCGGCAACACCTACTGGGTTCCGATCGTGACCAGCTGGATCGATGGCGTACCACAGGCCGTGGAGCGCGATCCGCGGGTCGAGTGGGTCGACGGCGCCGCCGTGTCGTTGGGCCGGTGGGCGGAGGTGGCCGCGCGACCATGAGGCACCAGAGCACGGGCAAGAGGCCGGATCCGGCCGAAGGGAAGTGAACTCATGACCGATCCGGTGCGCGTCGGACTGGCCGGGGTCGGCATCATCGCCGAGACCCATCTCGCCGTCCTCGCCGAGCGGGACGACGTGTCCCTGGAGTTCACGGCCGACCCGCGTCCGGCAGGGCTGGTGGACTTCCGGGGAGCCGAACCACCCCACTACGGCAGCCTCGGCGAGGCTCTCGACGCGCACTGGCCGGAGCTCGTGGTCATCGCGACCCCGACGGAGACGCACGCCGATCTGGCAGTGCTGGCTCTGCTCCGTTCCTCGGCCAGGGTGTTGGTGGAGAAGCCTCTCGTCCACGACCTCGCTTCCCTCGCGAGACTGCGTGAGCTGGACCAGAAGACCGACGTGGCGGGCCGGTTGTTCACCGCCCACCACTTCGCATTCTCCCCCGAGGTCGACTGGGCGGTGGAACTGGTCGCCGGGAATCCGGACTGGGGGCCGATCACGACGATCACCTCCGCCTTCTACGACCCGTACGTCCTCCGTGGGGCGGAGGCCTTCGCCTCGTACGTCTCCAGCTGGATGGACTCCGGGGTGAACCAGCTCAGCATGCTCACCCGCTTCGTCGACCTCACGGGACTCGCGTCCTCCCGGCAGATGGACGGCGGCGCGAGCGCGTGGTGCACCGTGGAGTTCCGGTCTCGGGGCGTGGCCGGCATGGCCCGGCTTCGCAGCAGCTGGCTGACCGGTTCCAGTAGCAAGGAGAGCAGCCTGGTGTTCGATCGTTCCGGCGTGGAAGTCTGGATCGATCACACCGCCATGACCGGATTCGCCGCACGGCAGGGGGAGTTGCTGGCCGCCTTCGGCAACGACGGCCGCACTGCGCGGAAGGTCGCCCACTACCGTCCGCTCTACGCCAGCCTGCTCTCCGGGCGGCCCGATCCGGTGCTCGGGTTCGACGCGGCGGCGACGATCACTGCGATCCACCATGCGGTGCCGGGAGCGTGAGGGCGGTGCGCACTGGCGGGCACCGGGGCTTCGGGGGAGCCCCGGTGGGGTCGCCGTCAGTTGTCGTTGTTGACCTCGGTGCAGGCGGCGGCGTGGCCGGTGGGGCGGGAGAGGGTGGCGGAGCCGTTGCCCATGTGCCAGGAGCCGGACATGTGGACGTGTCTGTGTACGTGGCCGCCGCTGCTGGCCGGAGCCGGTCGGTCCGTCGGTGGAGGGGGTCGGTCAGAGGGCGAACTGGCCTAGGTGCTGGCGGAGTTGTCCGGCGGCGAGGGTGCCCGCCGTCAGGGCGACGTAGCCGTCCGGGCGGACGAGGACGGCGGCGTCGCCGGTGAGGCCGTAGGCGCGGCGCGCGTGTCCGTCCGGGTCCTGGACGGCGGCCTCGCGGAGGCCGGGGAGCGGCGGGAGGAGGGGTGGGCCGGGGCGGTCGGTGAACCTCAGCAGGGTGAAGTGCGGTCCGCGGAACAGGTCGAACAGGCGGGTGGGGCCGTCGGTGGTGCGGCAGGGGGCGTCGGGGGCGCGGTCGCCGGCGCGGACGCCGGTGGCGTCGTCGAGGTCGCGGCCGAGCGGGCCGCCGCGGTAGCCGACGGAGAGGCCGGTGAAGTCGCCGCCCGCGGTGGCCGTCAGGTCGGCGAACTGGTCGGCCAGGGCCCGGGCTCCGCCGTCCGCGAAGAGCGTGCGGTGCTGGGCGGAGGTGGCGGCGAGGACGGCGCGGGCGACGGGCAGGCGCTCGGCCTCGTAGCTGTCGAGGAGGGCGTCGGGGGCGCCGCGCAGCGTGGCGGCGAGTTTCCAGGCCAGGTTGTGGGCGTCCTGGATGCCGGTGTTCATGCCCTGTCCGCCGGCCGCGGAGTGGCAGTGCGCGGCGTCTCCGGCGAGCAGGATCCGGCCGCTGCGGTAGCGCTCGACCATGCGGACGGTGGGGCGCCAGGTGCTCGCCCAGGTGAGGTCGTGGAGGGTGACACCGGGCAGGCCGGCGCGCTCGGCGAGGACGCGGCGGAAGGTGTCGAGGGTGGGCGCGGGCAGCGCGCCGTTCTCGTCGGGGGTGACGGCGGCGTGGACGGCCCACGTGTCGTCCTGGCGCAGCGGCACGATCGCGAGGGCGCCGGCGCCAAACCTGGCGTCGTTCCAGATGTGCATCCGGTCGGGGGCGAGGCCGTCGATGCGCATCGACGCCATGATGAAGCGTTCCTCCTCCCAGGTCTCGCCGAGGAACGGGATGCCGGTGAGCTTGCGGACGGTGCTGCGCCCGCCGTCGCAGCCGACCGCGTACCGTGCGCGGATCACCGAGGTGCCGGCGGCGGAACGGCGGAGGGTCGCGAGCACCCCTTCGTCGTCCTGGACGCAGTCCACGAGCTCCGTCCCGAGCTCGACCTTCCCGCCGTGCTCCGCGAGCCGGTCGCGCAGCACCGCTTCGGTGTGGTGCTGTGCGAGCAGGACCATGCCGGCGTACGGGCGGTCGGGCGTCGGGGTGTTGGCGGCGGCCGGGTCGACCTCGTGGACGACCCGACTGCCCTCGTACGTGCGGACCTTGGGGTTGAGCAGGCCGCGGGCGAGGATGCCCTCGGCGGCGCCGAGGTCGTCGAGCACCTCCAGCGTCCTGGGGTTGACCCCCTTGCCGCGGACGCCGCGGTCGCGGACGTCCGGGTCGCGTTCGACGATCCGGCAGTCGACGCCCGCGCGGGCCAGTCCGACGGCGAGCGCGAGGCCCACCGGGCCGGCGCCGACGACGAGGACGTCCGTGGTTTCGATCGGTGATGCGGAGCCTGGCATGGCGGTCCCCCTCTGGGTACGGGCTCATAATACGGGCTCATAAGATACGGCGCGTTTCTTACTCTCGACTGTAGACTGGCCCCGATAAGAAACGCAACGTATCTACGGGATCCGGTGATGGGCAGAGCAGCGGTGGGCGGGTCCGGCCGGGTGTCGCGCCGGCGGGGCGACGAGCTGGAGCGCGCGATCCTCGACGCGGTGTGGGCCGAACTGGCCGAGCACGGCTACGACCGGCTCACCATGGACGGCGTCGCCGCGCGCGCCCGGACCAGCAAGCCGGTCCTCTACCGCCGGTGGCCCAACCGGCCCGCCCTCGTCATCGCCGCCCTCGGCCGCAACGCCCCCGACTACCAGGAACCGCCGGACACCGGCGAGTTGAGGGCCGACCTGGCCGCCTTCCTGCTCAGCCTGCTGCACCGCTTCGACGACCTGCCGATGGACGCCGTCCACGGCTTCCTCGTCGACCTGCTGCGTGACCCCGAGCTGCGCGTGCGGTTCCGCACCGGGCTGACGGCGCTCGGGCCGGTGGACGCGCTGGAGGCGATGATGCGCCGCGCCGCCGACCGCGGGCAGATCAACGCCGCGCGCATCAACCCGCGCACGGTCTCCCTCCCGCTCGACCTCCTGCGCGACGCGTTCCTCGTGGGCGGCGTCGTGCCGTCGGACCAGGTGGTCGGCGAGATCCTCGACGACGTCGTCCTGCCCCTGCTCAAGGCGCCGTAGCGCGCGAAGGGCTCGACGGGGGGCGGCGGGAGTGGGGCTCGATTCGGTGAGGGCTCAACTCGCCCGCAGGGCGGCGAGTTCGACGGCGTGGTCCTGCCAGGCGTGCAGCCGGCCGCCGACCGGGGCCGCGTCGTAGGTGCCGCAGCGGGCCGTCGCCTGTGGCGCGTGTCGCCGGGGAACCAGGCCGTCGTCAGGTCGGCGACGCCGCGTGGTTCGCCCGGCGTGCAGCCCTCGGGCAACCGGCCGTCGGGGACGGTGGCGGCCGGCAAGCGGTCATGACCCGTGGCGGACATGCGGTAGTTGACGGTCGTCACGCCGCCAGGGAGCCAGGTCGGCATCGACGCGTGGTCGGCCTTCGCCTCGGCGCCGGTGGCGTGGGCGGACTCCTAGGGTGCGTATTCGGTCGCGATCAAGGGGTGGTCTTGGTGAGGTTTTTGATCCAGATCACCGAGGCGCGCAGGCGGAGGCCGGCGAGGTGGCTCGCA
>NZ_JBEZGX010000026.1:0-115406 GCF_040650235.1 Kitasatospora sp. NPDC048722 | reverse complement strand
TCGGCCAGCAGCACCCGCACGCTCATGCCGGGAGCCTCGCAGCCACCCGGAACCCGCCCTCCGGACGCCGGCCCGCGCTGAACTGGCCGGACAGCAACGTCACCCGCTCGCGCATGCCGAGCAGGCCGAAGCCGCTCCCGCCGGCCGCCGCCGAGGGCCTCGGGCGGGCGGGCCCGCCGGGACCGTCGTCCCCGTCGTCCACCACCTCGATCGTCACTCCTTCCGGCTCGTAAGCGACCGCGACCCGGCACGTTCGCGCCCCGGAATGCCGCACCACGTTCGTCACCGACTCCTGGATGATCCGGAACGCCGACAGTTCGATCTCCGGCGGCAGCGGGCGCTGCTCGCCCTGCCAGGCCACGTGGACCCGCACCCCGGCGTCGGCCGTGCGTTCGGCGAGCCGCGGGATATCGGCCAGGCTGCCGGCCGGCGCCAGCGGAGCGGCCCCCGGCATGGCGTCGTCCGGCTCGGCACGGCGTAGCGCCCCGAGCATGCGCTGCAGCTCGAGCAGCGTCTCCCGGCTGGTGGTCTCGATGCCGGTCAGTGCCTGCCGCGTCTGCTCGGGCTTGGTGTCCACGACCCGCGCCGCCGCTCCCGACAGCACCGTGATGATCCCGATGCTGTGCGCGACGCTGTCGTGCAGTTCGCGGGCGATCCGCAGCCGCTCAGCCATGACGACGCGGGCCTCGGTCTGCTCCTGCAGGGCTTCGAGGTATTCACGGCGTTTGCGATACACCCCCCCGAAGACCCACGCGACCGCGAACCACAGCGCGAACTGCCCGGCCCACTGGGCCGCGTCGCCGATGTTCTCCCCGGGGTAGACGTCGATGTTCTCGACGAACGCGGCCGCGACGGCCGCGACGGAGCCGACGGCGGCAGCCTTCGGCCGCCGGACGGCGAGGTAGCCGCCCAGGACGACGAGCAGGACGAACACGATCCAGGGCCGCACGCCGAAGAAGTCGCCGAGGACCGATTCGCCCAGGATCGCCGCGAAGACCGCCGCCGGCAGACGGCGCATCAGCAGAACCGGAAGGGCGAGCACGACGCACAGACCCGCCATCTGAAAGGGCCCCAGGCCGGGAAGCCGGAACAGGCCGTCGTGGTGCCGAACCTGAGCGATCGACCAGCAGAGCATCACCGCGTAGAAGCAGGCGGTGGCCAGCACCACGGCCTGTGACATCAGCCAGGTCATGCGCTCCGATGTCGAGAGACGCTGGAGAAGCTCTTCCATACGGAGATCCTATTCAGCCGCGTCGGCTCCGCGCGTCGCCCCGGGGGTGTACGCGGGGTACACCACCGGGCCGATGGCCCGGGGAACCGTGACATCCACCGGCCGACGCGACGGATCACGCTCTGTTCGTAGGTTCCTGAACATGACGAATGCGCCGATGACCGACGTCCGCGAGGCGACGAAGAAATACGGTGGCGGCCCGCCCGCACTGGCCGGTGTGACCTTGTCCACGGCGTCCGGTGATTGTGTGGGGATCCTCGGCCATGCCGACAGTGGCACGTCCACGCCGCTGAACCTGACCGCCGGTTGGAGAAGCCCTCCAGCGGCAGTGTCACCGTCGACGGCACGCGCGTCGACCAGCTCGGCGAGGCCGGATCGGCGAAGTACCGCTCGCAGGCTGGAGGACGCGAAGGGCCACCAGTACGGCGAGGAGAAACCATGAGCGTCATCGACCGGTCAGCGGCGAACGCGCAGTCCGATTCGAGAAACGACAGCGCCGTCGCGGGCAGGCAGCCCGCGCAGCATCGGCGCCGTCTTCCCTGCCGGTGGCCTGAGTTGGCGCTCATCGGCTGCGGAATCGCAGTACTCGCCTGGGCGTTCGTGCTCTGCGTCGCCCTGCCGTCCACGGCGACTGCTGCGCATTGGTCGGCCGCCTGGGCCGGGTTGGACGTCATGGAGGCGCTCGGCTTCGTCGCCACCGGGGTCCTGGCAGCCCGTGGCGATCTCCGACGGCTCCTGTCTGCCGCGGCCACGTCGATGCTGTTGCTGGTCGACTCCTGGTTCGACCTGATGACAGCGGGGCCTGGCCGCGATTTCGCCGTGGCGCTGGCCATGGCGTGCTTCGGCGAACTGCCGCTTGCGGTGGTCTGTGCGGTCGTCGCCTGGCGACCGCTCCGAGTTCCTGCACCAACCGTCGATCACTGGAAAACAGAGGACTCTCGATCATGAATCTTCGTACTGCGCTCGGTCGGCCGGGAGCGCGATGGGGGTTGTCCGCGGCGGCGGCCGGCACCGCGGCTTTGTCCTGGTGGATGTCGGACTCCGCCCCCTATCCGTACGCGCAGCGCTGGCTGCTCGATCTGCCCTTGCCGCTGCTCAGCCAGGGGCGGCTCGATTCGATGCTGGAGTTGCGCCATGGCGAGCGGGTCCTGGAGGTCGGACCGGGTACGGGCCTGCAGGCTCTGCGGACCGCCCCGCAACTGGGCCCTGACGGTCGACTGGATATCGTCGATGTCCAGCAGGAGATGCTCGACCACGTGATGAGCCGGGCCGCACAGCGCGGCCTCACCAACATCGCGCCGACCCAGGCGGACGCCCACCACCTGCCCTTCGAGGACTCCGTGTTCGACGCCGCCTACCTGGTGACCGCCCTGGGCGAGATCCCGCAGCCGGAGGTGACGCTGACGGAGCTGAAGCGGGTGGTCAAGCCGACCGGGAGGATCGTGGTGGGCGAGTTCTTCGACCGGCACCAGGTGCGGCGCGCCACCCTGGCTCGCCATGCCAATGCTGTGGGGCTCCACGTGACCCGGCTGATCGGCCCACCGTTCTCCTACTACGCCCAGCTGGCGCCATGCCGACCGGGCGCGTCAGGGGGCCGCTGACAGCTGCGGGCACCGCACCCACCACCGACGACGGCTGACCCCCGCTCGCGCTGGGAGGAGGCTCGATGACCTGCGGCACAGCCGGGGCTCTGCCGTTTCTTGACTGTGTTGCACGGTGGAGCCCGCCGTCATGGTGCTGGACGAGGCGGTCGCCGCGCTCGACGTCTCGGTGCAGGCCCAGGTGCTCAACCTGCTCGCCGAGATCCGCGAACGGACCGGCATCGGCTACCTGTTCATCATCCACGACCTCGGCGTGGTGCGGTGCGTCACCGACGACGTCGTCGTCATGCGGCACGGACGGATCGTCGAGGCCGGCCGCACCACCGAGGTGCTCGACGGGCCCCGGCACCCGTACACCCGGCTCCTGCTGGAGTCCGTGCCGCGGCCCGGATGGGACCCGGATGGGATCGCCGCCGCCCGCCGGGCGCTGTAGGGCCGGGCGCCGGGCCGGGAAGCGTGGCCGCTCCGGACCCCGCCGGGCCGGAGCGGCCACCGGCCGTTTCACTCGGATGGCGGACGCCTGTCGAACCGGATCCTGATCGTTCCTTCAGTACCGTGCGGGTCCGTACCCCCGGCAGCTACCCGAACGAGGCCCCATGGCTCGCCCCCGGCCGTCCCGTCGCTCGCTCCTGCGCTCGGGGACGGCGCTCGCCGCACTGGCCCTCACCGACGCCTGCTCCTCCGGCGGTGGGGACGAACCGTCCGGCCCGGCGCCGTCCGGCGGCCCGTCGGGCGCCCCGGCCTTCGGTCCCGCGAGCGGTCCGGCGGCGTCGGGCGGCCGGGCGATGCCGGCCGAGTCGGGTCCGCACACCCGTACCCTCATGGCCTGGCCGGCCCTGGAGGAGGTGTGGGGCGACCAGCTCCCGGGCGTTCGCCAGGACATCGCCGGGCTGGCCCAGGCCGTCTCGGGCTTCGAACCGGTGGTGCTGATGGCCCGTCCCGACCAGGCCGACCAGGCCCGGCAGGCGTGCGGCTCCTCGGTCGAGGTGATCGAGCTGATGGTCGACGACCTGTGGGCCCGGGACACCGGTCCGACCTTCGTCACCGGCCCGCAGGGCCTGACCGGGGTCGACCTCGGCTTCAACGGCTGGGGCGACAAGCAGACGCACGCCAACGACGGCCAGGTCGCCCGCAACCTCCTCGCCCACTACGGCGTCACCCGCGTCCAGGCGCCGATCACGGGGGAGGGCGGCGCCATCGAGGTGGACGGCGAGGGCACGCTGATGGCCACCGAGAGCTCGTGGGTCAACGACAACCGCAACCCCGGCAAGACCCGCGACCAGATCGAGGCGGGTTTCAAGGACCTGCTCGGCGTGCAGAAGGTGCTGTGGTTCGAGGGCGTCGCGGGCCAGGACATCACCGACTGCCACGTCGACGCCCTCGCCCGCTTCGCCGAGCCCGGTACGGTCGTCCTCCACCGCCCGGCCGCCGACACCCCGCCGGACATCTGGAGCACGGCCTCCGACCAGGCCCTTCAGGTGCTCAAGTCCTCGACCGACGCCAGGGGCCGGAGCCTCAAGGTGGTCGAACTCCCCGAGCCCGACTTCGACCTGGTCCAGGGCGCGGGCAAGAACTTCCTCGCCTCCTACATCAACTACTACGTGTGCAACGGCGGCGTGATCGTGCCGCGCTTCGGCGACCGGACCGCCGACGACAACGCGGCCCGGATCATCGGCGACCTCCACCCGGGGCGCAAGGTCACCCAGGTCTCCGTCAACCACATCGCGGGCGGTGGCGGGGGCATCCACTGCGCCACCCAGCAGCAGCCCGCCACCGCCGGAGCCTCCCCGTCGTGAGGACCCCGGCCCGGCTGCGCGGCAACCGCTTCGCCCTCGTCCTGCTGATCCTCGCCGTCCTGTGCTCGGCCGGCATCGTCCTCTACCTCAACGAGCGCAACACCCGTCAGCAGACCCACGAACTCGCCCTGCCCACCGCGGGCGACTGGGTCGAACTCGACGTCACCTCCCAGGACATCGATCCCGCCACCGGCCAACTCACCCTCTACGTCTCGCCCGTCCCGCACGGCGGCCTCGCCCAGGGGCCGGAGTCGTCCGCCTTCACCCGCCAGGTCGACATCACCGTCCGCTCAACAACCAGGACCGACCTGCGGGCCACCCCCGGCGAGGAGGCGCCGCCCCAGCCCGTTCAGGCCAACCTGTACGACGGGACCGAGAGCGACTACCCGTTCGACCGGTACCACTTCTCCCTGGCCTTCTCGGCCTCCGACGGCACCGGCGCCGTGCCGGTCGGCGTGGTGTTCGTGGACGCCGACCCGTTCTTCTTCGTCCGCCCCACCAGCACCCCGTTCGGTGCCGGGGCGGTCGAGCTTGCGGGCCGGGTCAGCCGGGCGCGCAGCACCTTCATCCTCGCCTGGTTCATGATCGCCGCGATGTGGGCCCTCGCCCTGGCCGTCATGGCCGGGGCCGAGGTGCTCTACCGCAGCCGGCAGGGCCTGGTCTGGCCCTCGCTCGGCTGGATGGCCGCGACCCTCTTCGCCCTGATCGGCATGCGCAACGCCGCTCCCGGCTCCCCGCCGATCGGCTCGCTCATCGACTACGTCGCCTTCTTCTGGGCCGAGGGGATCATCGCGGCGAGCCTCACCGTCACCGTCGTCGCGGGCACCCGGGTCGAGCACCGCAAGCGCGCGGAGGCCGGGAGTACCGAGCCCGCCCCCGGGACGTGAGGGCGGCCTCCGGCGCTGTGCACGGCGACGGCGTCACCGGCGGGCCGCCGGCAGGGTGAGGACGAGGACCAGGCCGCCGGCGGGATCGTCCTCGCAGGTGAGCCGACCGCCGTCGGCGGCCGGCAGCCGCGCGGCCAGCCGGTGCGTCGCCTCGCCGGCCACCGTCGGCCCCCGGTCCGCCACCGTCACGCGCACCGCGTCCGAGCCGCCGCGGCCGGGGACGACGTCCGCACGCACCAGCACGCGTGCCCCCGGCGGCGTGCGGACGAGAGCCGCCCGCAGCAGCGCTGTCAGCAGCTCGTCCAGCGGGCCCCGGGCGGCGGCGACCGGTGGCAGCCGCCCGGGCAGCCGGACGGCGGGGGCGACGTCCGCGCGCGCGTGCGTGTGCGCGGCGCCGGCCCGCGGTCGGCGATCGGTCGGCGAGGTCACCGGTGGGGTCAGCCGACGGCGGGGATGTCGTGCGTGGCGCAGTGGATGCCGCCGCCGCCCGCGGCGATCGCGTCGATCTTCACGGGGACGATCTCGCGGCCGGGGAAGTACTGCTTCATGATCTGCTGGGCGCGGTCGTCGGCCCGGCCGTCGCCGAACCTGGGCAGGTAGACGCCCTTCGAGCCGACGTAGAAGTTCATGTACGAGGAGACGAAGGCATCGCCGCGCCCGGTGATCCTGTCCGGGTCGGGCTGCTGGAGCTCCACGACGGTGAGCTTACTGCCGGTCGCGTCGGTCGCCTGGGCGAGGACCGTCCGTGCCTGGTCGGCCGAGCGGGACCACACGTCCGGCGGGCCGCCGGGGAAGGCCTGGTCGAGCAGGACCACGCCCGGGGCGACGAACCGGGCCAGGCAGTCGACGTGGGCGTCGGTGATGTCCTTGCCCTTGACGCCGGCCAGCCAGATCACCTTCGTCACGCCGAGGACCTTCTTGAGCTCCGCCTCGACCTGGTCGCGGCTCATGCCCGGGTTGCGGTTGTCGTTGACGACGGAGCTCTCGGTGACGAGCAGGGTGCCCTGCCCGTCGGTCTCGAACGAGCCGCCCTCGGCCACCAGCCGGGTCTCGATCCGCTCGACGCCGTACTTGGCGAGCACGGTGCGGGCGACCTTGGAGTCGTTGCCGCGCTGCTGCTTGCCGCCCCAGCCGTTGAAGTTGAAGTCGACGCCCTTGACCTTGCCGCCCTCCTCGACGAACACCGGCAGGGTGTCGCGGGCCCACAGGTCGTCCACGGGGATCGGCACGACCTCGACCGCCGGGCCGCACGCCTTCTGAGCGGCGTCCTGCTGCTCGGGACGGGCCATCAGGACGACCGGCTCGCGGGCCGCGATCGCCTGGGCGAGGCCGGCGACGTCCCGCCGGACGTCCGGGAGCTGGTCGCCCCACACGTTCTCGGACGCGGGCCAGGACATCACCGTGCGGACGTGCTTGTCCCACTCGGCGCCGAAGCGGCGGGCGCCGGTGCCGCCGCCCGGCTGCCGGGTGGGGGAGGAGCCGTCCCCGGGGTTGGCGCCGCCGCCACCGGTGCCACCGGCGCCGTCGGGGTCGTCGAGGTCCGAACAGGCGGTGAGGCCGAGGGCGAGGACGCCCGCACCGGCGAGGGAACGCAGGAGGATGCGGCGGGACAGGTCGGTGGGCATGCGTGATCTCCGGCTGGGGGTCGGTCTCTGCGTGCGGGTGTGCGGGTGTGCGGGTTCGTGAGGCTGCAGGTGTGCAGGTGTGCGGGGGCGACCGCTACGGCAGGGGCTCCTGCATGGTCGAGCAGTGGATGCCGCCGCCGCCGGTCATCAGGCGGTCGACGTCGATCTGCACCACCTCGCGGCCGGGGAAGGCCGCGGCGAGCGCCTCCCGCGCGGCGGCGTCCTTGTGGGCGTCGCCGAACCGGGCCGTGATGACTCCGCCGTTGACGACGTGGAAGTTGAGGTAGGAGTCGACGAAGTTCGAGCTGCGCGAGCGGACGGTGTCCGGCCCGTGCACGGGGATCACCTGGAGGCGGCGGCCCCGGGCGTCGGTGGCGGAGGAGAGGATCGCGAACTGCTCGCGCGCGTCCTTGGCCCAGGCGTCGTTGCGGTCCGCGGGCGGCAGTTGCACCATGACGACGCCGGGGCGCACGAAGCGCGAGGTGACGTCCACGTGGTCGTCGGTGATGTCCTTGCCCCTGATCCCGGGCAGCCAGATCATCGTGTCCGCGCCGTAGGCGTCCAGGACGGCGTCCTCGATCTCGTCCCGGCTCATGCCGCGGTTGCGGTTCTTGTTGACCAGGCTGCTCTCGGTCGCCATCACCGTGCCGTCGCCGTCCGTCTCCACGGCGCCGCCCTCGCCGACGAAGTCCGCGTAGGAGTGCCGCAGGCCGCGGCGCATGGCGATGCGCTCGGCGGCGAGGGCGTCGTCGTCGTGGATCTGCTTGTCGCCCCAGCCGTTGAAGTTGAGCACGACGGCGTCCAGGCCGCCGTGGCCGTCCCGGCGGAACACCGGGGCGATGTCGCGCATCCACAGGTCGTCGGTGGGGACGGCGGTGGTCACCTCGACGGCGGGGCCGCACTTCGCGCGGGCCTTGCCGGCCGTGTAGTCGTCGGGGGCGCACATGACCACGGGCTCGAACTCGGCGATCGTGCGGGCGATCAGCGCGATGTCGTCCTGCACCCCGCCCAGGCGCAGGCCCCACACGCCCCGGCGGGACGGCCAGGACATCCAGGTCCGCGCGTGCGGCACGTCGTCCGCGGGCACCCAGGGGAAGTGCCCGGTGGAACGGTCATCACGGTAGTGGCTCATGAGGGTCTCCAGATCGTGCGACGGCGCCAGGGAGGGTGCGGGGCCGCCGGGTCCACTCTTCGCGCCGCGACGCACCGGCGCACCACGGGCGGGGCCCGGCGGCAGCACCCCGCCTGCGACCTCAGGCTGCGGGTTCAGGTTGGCACTGACTGAAAAATCAGTCAAATCTCTGGGCGCATCCTGACGCAAAGGGGCCCGGAGGTGCACGGAGTGCGACGCCGGGCCCGTCGATCGACCTCTCGGCTCCGTCAGGAACCGAGCCGCGCCACCTCGGCGTCGATCGCGTCGACCATGAGCGTACGGGCGTGTGCCAGCGGAAGGCTCCCGCTGAGCCAGCGCACGCTCAGGCCCTCCAGCAGTGCGGTCAGCCGCTCGGCGGCGCCGGCCAGCGCCACCGCCGACGACATCGGCCGCACGGCGCCCAGCAGTTCGGCGATCTCCTGCACCCAGATCCGGGTGGCCCGCGCCAGGTCCTCGCGGAGCGTCCCGTCGAACACCGCGCTCGCCCGCAGCTCACCCCACGCAGTGCTGTTCTCGCGCACCTCGACGGAGTCCTGGAGCTCCAGCAGCAGCGTCTGCTCCAGCTCCTCGCGCGGCGTCAGTGGCGGCGCGTCCGCGGCCCGCTCGGTCGTGTAGCGCTCGGCCCGGTCGTTGATGAACTCCAGGGTCTGACGCAGGATCCCGGTGCGGTCCTTGAAGTGGTAGTAGATCAGCGCC
This sequence comes from Kitasatospora sp. NPDC048722, assembly GCF_040650235.1. Classification (NCBI taxonomy): domain Bacteria; kingdom Bacillati; phylum Actinomycetota; class Actinomycetes; order Kitasatosporales; family Streptomycetaceae; genus Kitasatospora; species Kitasatospora sp. NPDC048722. Next base: position 106,417 of record NZ_JBEZGX010000026.1, on the reverse strand, counting down.
GTGGACACCCCCGCCTCCGCGGCGAGCTCCTCCACGCGCAGTCCGCGCACCCCGCGCCGCGCGATCACCCGCGCGGCTGCTTCCATGATCGACGTTTTACGACTGGCCACGATCCACCACCCTACCCGGGCGTGGCCGGGCGGGGTCCACCCCCTGAAAAGCGCGTCAGTCGGGGTGGCTGCCGAGCGTCCGGCCCAGGGTCCAGCAGCAGCGGCGCGCGATCCGGCACCACGTCCGGGCCAGACCCCCGGCGACGCAGTACCACCCGGTCCCGAAGGGGAGCGCGATGGCGAACCACGACGGCGGCGCCAGCTCGCCCGGCCGCTGCGCTCCCTCCCTGGCCCACGCGCGGCACCGCTCCACACCCCGGGCCGTCCAGGCGGCGCGGCGTTCGACCCGGTCGGCCCAGCGGGCGGAGGCGAGCAGGAGCCGGGCGTACAGGTCGTCGCGGCGGCCGGTCATGCGGGCGGCTCCGGGCGGAGCGCGGCCGTCGTTCCGGTGCGGGGTCGGGCTTCTGGCGGGATCCTGGTGGGCATCGCTCGGACCATGGCTCGGGTGCGGCTCGGGGGTCTTCCTCGGGGGGCTTTTTCGGGGGTCTTCTTCGTGGCCTTGTTTCGGGGCGCTCTCCGGGGCGCTGGTTCCAGCCTGCCACTGCCCCGGCCGCCGTTCCCTGCGGGTCCGGCCGCCGCGTGGGACTCTGGGGGGAGTGACGACGGACGGGCGGTGACGGCTCGGCGCGGTGGTCGGTGGTCCGTGAAGGAGGACCTGATGTCGGACGAAGCGTTGATGGGCGACCAGGTGTACCAGCCCGACGGCTCGGAGGTGCAGGACGACGTCGGCCCCCTGGAGCCGGAGGACACCCTGATCGACCGCGGCCTCGAATCGGCGCTCGACGAAGGCTACGCGCCCCCCGAGCGCCCGCTCGCCGTGGAACGCCACGGCGTCACGGCGGCGGAGCAGCGCACCCGCGAGAGCCTGGCGCAGCGCCTGGCGGAGGAGCTGCCGGACGTCACCGCGCCCGACTGGGACGGTATCGGTGACGCTCACGGCACCGACGGAGAGCCGATCGACACGGAGGCGGGCGAGGTCCGCTCCGGCCGGCTGATCGCCTCCTCCGGCTCGCGCAGTGACATGATCGCCGAGGACGTGGGCATCTCCGGCGGCGCCGCGAGCGCCGAGGAGGCGGCCATGCACACCACCGACGACCCCGAGGCGCTCATCGACTGACCGTGAGGGGTGCAGGTGGCACCAGCCCGGCGACCGCCCCTGCGATTGACTGCGGCCCCGGCCGTCGTGCGGTCGAACCGTCGGGTACCTGAGCGGTGCCGTGGTGCAGTCCGCTCCTTGGGTGCCGCACGACGGTGACAGCAGGTCCTCCCGGAGAGCTCGTCGGTGCGGGCGCCCTCCGAGCTGCCGGGAGTCCCTGCTGTCGTGGGCGGCTGTCACCACCGGAGCCCGATCGGGACTCCCGGGCGGACCGACACCGCAGTGGACAGGAACGGCATCGGTCGCCTACTTCTTCGGCGTGAAGACGAGCAGTCGGTCCAGGAGGAGGGACGAGAGGGCGGGGCGGGTGAGGGTTTCGGGTTGCATGTAGGCGCGGGCCACGACGCGGATCGTGCTCGTGTCGACCGGCCGGTCGGTGCCGTACTGGGCACAGAAGGGGGCGCCGGTGGGCGGGAGCGTGGTCACGTGCGGTCCGGAGGGGCCGTTGCCGCCGGCGCGGCTGAAGGACCAGGCGTAGAGCTTGTCGGCGTCCGGTCGGTCGGGAATGAAGTCGCTCGCGCTGCCCTGGAGATCGCGGTTGCCCTGCGCGGCCACGGCCACCGCGGCGTGGGCGTCGGCGTTGATCGTGACGCTGGAGTAGCTCGCCTGCCCGGTGGCCACGTGGTTCGTGCCGTAGGCGACCACGAACGAGCCGTCCGGCAGCGAGAAGTCGTGGCTGATCGGGTCGTCGGCGTCATTGGACAGGCCGTCCACACCCGTGGTCGGGGGATCGGTGAGCAGGTTGTCCTGCAGCCCCGGGTTCGACTCCTCGAAGCCGCGCTCGACGACCTCGTCGTGCGCGTCGAAGCCCGGGTGGGTGTCGATGATCCGCTGGCGCAGCAGTTGCAGGTCGGGGTTGAGGTCGAGCTCGGTGGCCCCGGTTCCGGAGACGCGCAGCGGGGGGACGGGCAGTGGATCGGGTGCGTACACCGGTGCGGTCTCGTCCCCGGAGCCGCTCTGGGGCCTCACCCGGAAGACCTGGAGCGGGGGCGCGGCGCGGTAGTCGTCGAGCGCCTTCTCGGAGCCGGGCTCGGCCACGATCGTGCGCGTGCCGAGCAGGAACTGGTCGGCGTCCTGGTCGAGGCCGAGCCGGTACATGGCCGGCGGGATCGTCATGTCGTTCGTCGCACCCCCGAGCCCGGAGTTGTGGAGCATCCTGTCCACCTCCGACCGGGTGCGCCCGTTGCCGGTGATCACCAGGGCGAACGGCCGGTCGTACGGCTCGGGGCCGGCCGTGCGCACGGTCTTGTTGTTGACCGGGTCGCCCACGGACGTCCACACGACCGGGCCGGTGTGCAGGGAGCCCTTCACGTTGGTGAGGTCGAAGGAGAAGTACTCCTCCGGGGGCGGCGTCGTGCCGATCATGACGATGGCCTCGTCCTGCCGCAGCCGCCACGTCACGGGCGGGTTGGTGTTGGGCACCTGACCGGGCACTTCCGGCAGGTTGGTGACGATGTAGGGCGACTGGGGGTTGGGCCACATGCCGCTGAAGAGGGCGCCTTCGCAGTACCTGCGGTTCAGGTCGAAGACGCCCGCGCTTCCCGACTGCGAGACGTAGCCGGACTTGGCCAGTTGGTGCTTGAAGCGCTCCACCTGCCGGCCGGTGTCGCCCGGTGGAGAGGGATGCCCGTGGGCGGGGTCGTGGGACACCGGGAGGGTGTCCGGAGTACGGGCCGGTGACGTGGCCGCCATCGCGTTCGGTGCGACCAGGAGCACGGTTGCGGCCAAGGCGAGCAGCGCGGGACATCGCCGCAGGGGAAATGAGGTCATGTCAGACCCCTATCCGGTCCGCCCTTCGGGCCCGTCTCACCACGCCGCGACCACAGGACCGGCCTCACTCGGGCGGAACACTCGCCGGTCCTCTCGGACTGGCCGCCTGCCGCCCCGGGTCGGGGTCCGCCCCGTCCCCCGTTCCGATGACAGCGTCGGGGTCCGTGCGCGAGCATGGGGCGATGCCCGAGACGTCGGCATTCCCCCCGTCGGATCGCCGACGACCACGTCGCGGCCTCTCCCGGCGCGGAAGCGGATCAGCCGAGCGTGCCGACGACCGCCTTCGTCGCCTGGGCGATCAGGGCGTCGTCGGAGGCGGCGCCGGGCTTGCCGCGGTCGGAGAGGACGACGATGACGATCGGGCTGCGCCCGCTGGCCGGCCACGCGACGGCGACGTCGTTGCGGGTGCCGTAGCCCGCGTTGCCGGTCTTGTCGCCGATCTTCCAGTCGGCGGGCACGCCCGCGCGGATGTACGGCGCGCCGGTCGTGTTACCGACCAGCCAGTCGGTCAGGAGCCGGCGCCGGTCCTCGGCGAGGGTGTCGCCGAGTGTGTAGCGGCGCAGGTCGGCGGCGAGGACGCGGGGCGTGCTGGTGTCGCGGGTGTCGCCGGGGGTGGCCTCGTTGAGGGTGGGCTCGGTGCGGTCGACGCTGGTGGTCGTGTCGCCGAGCTCGCGCAGGGACTGCTGGACGGCCGCGGGGCCGCCGAGTTCGGCAATGACGAGGTTCGCCGCGGTGTTGTCGCTGTACTGGATGGCGGCGGCGGCCAGGTCGCGCACCTTCATGCCGGTGGCGACGTGCTGCGAGGTGATCGGGGCCCAGGACAGCACGTCCTCCTGGCGGTACGCGACCACCTTGTCCAGTTGTTCGTCGGAGGCCCTGCGCAGCAGGGCCCCGGCAGCGAGCGACTTGATCGTGGACGCGAACGCGAACCGCTCGTCGGCGCGGTAGGAGACTTCCCGGCCGCTGCCGGTGTCCACGGCGTACACGCCGAGGCGGGCGCCGAACTGCTGCTCGAGTCCCTTGAAGGAAGCGGTGGTCGTGTCGGCCGAGGTCGTTGCGCCGGCTGCGGGTGCGGACGCGGTGGTGGCCGCGTGGCCACAGCCGCTCAGCAGGGCGACCGCGAGCAGGGCCACGGCGGGCAGGGCGGTGCGGGGGCGCCGGAGGGCAGGGGTCATGGGTGATCTCCCGGGTCGGTCGTCTGGCCGTCGCCCACAGCCAATCAGCCCGTCAGGCCTCCAGTCCAAGACCATGATGATGAACGGATCGATACGAAAATGCCTATGATGACTGGCCATGGACCTGCTGGGGCACCTCCGCCACTTCCGCGCCGTCGCCGAGGAACGGCACTTCGGCCGCGCCGCCGAGCTCCTGCGGATCGCCCAGCCCTCGCTCTCCCAGCGGATCCAGCGCCTCGAACGCGAACTCGGCGTGACGCTGTTCGACCGCGGTCCGCGCGGGGTCGAGCTCACCCCGGCGGGCCGGCTGCTCCTCGCGGAGGCGGAGGAGGTGCTGGAGAGCTCCGCCCGGCTGCTCGCCGTCGCCGCCGACCTGCGCAGCGGCCGGGCGGGCACCCTGCGCGCGGCCGTGCCGCCCGAGCTCGGGCCGGCCGCCCTGGCCGCGCTGCTGACCGGTTTCGAGAGCGCATCCCCGGGCACCCGGCTCGAACTGCGGGAACTGCCGGTCGCGGCCGTCGTGCGCGAACTCGCCCAGCACACGGTGGACGTCGCCGTCGTCCGTCACCCCTGCCCGGCCGACGGACTGGCCTTCGGGCCGGTCCTGCACCAGCCGCTCGGCGTCCTGGTCGCCGCCGGGAGCCCGTACGCCGACCGCCCCGAGCTCGCGGTGGCCGAACTGACCGGCCGACGCCTGGTGCTCTTCCCCCGTGCCACGGCCCCGGCGCTGTACGACGAGGTGCTCACCACCCTGTCCCGGCACGGCTGCACCCCGGAGGCCGTCGTCGACCCGCCGGGACCGGACGTCGCCGGCGCGCTCGTGCTCACCGGCAGCGCCGTCGCCCTGGTGCCGCGCACCGCGCCGCCGGCGGGTACAGTCTGGCGTCCGCTGACCGGTACCCCACTGGCCTGGCGCACCTCCACGGCCTGGCCGGCCGGGCGCGGCGGGCCCGCCGTCCGGCTGTTCGCCGAGGCCGCCCACGCGGCGCTGACGGGAGCCGGCGGCCTCCTGCCCCAGCCGCCCAACCGTCCGCTCTACCCCCGGCCCGCAATGGAGTTCCCGCTGTGACCAGCGACCGCGCACCCGGCGACCGCACGAGCACCGACCGCACGAGCACCGACCGCACGGCGCGCGCCCGCATCGCCGCCGCCTTCGCCGACGCCGGCGTCAGCGGCCTGCTGCACGCGCGCGACCTCGACACCGGCGCCGAGATCGCGCTGGGCGCCGACACGGCCGTCAGTACCGCGAGCGTCCACAAGCTCTGCCTCCTGGTCACGCTGTTCCGCGAGGCCGCCGAAGGCAGGATCGACCTCACCCGTCAGGTGGACGTCCCCGCCGCCGACCGGACCCCGGGGCGGACGGGCCTCGCGGCCATGCTCGACGCCGCCCGCCTCTCCCTGCGCGACCTCGCCTACCTGACCGCTGCCGTCAGCGACAACGCCGCCGCCGACGTGCTGTGGGCCGAGGTCGGCCTGGACACCGTCAACCGCACCATGGCCGACCTGGGCCTCACCCGGACGGTGGCCGTCCACACGCTCGGCGCCATGACCGCCGCCCTCGTCGAGGACACCGGCCCCGACTCCCCGGTCGACCCGGCGGTGGTCGCCCGGCTCCGGGTCCTCGACCCCGCCTTCACCAACCACAGCACCCCGCGTGACATGACCGCCCTCCTCGCCGCCCTCTGGCACGGCGAGGCCTGCCCCGGTGACCACGGCGCAGCCCTGCGTCGCCTCCTCGGCCTCCAGGTCTGGCCGCACCGCCTCGCCTCCGGCTTCCCCTTCGACGACGTCCGCGTCCACGGCAAGACCGGCACCCTCCCGACCCTGCGCCACGAGGTCGGCGTCGTCGAGTACCCCGACGGCGGCCGGTACGCCCTGGCGGTCTTCACCCGCGCCGCCGCCACCGCCATCACCCTCCCCGCCGCCGACGCCGCCATCGGCACCACGGCCCGGCTGGCCGTCGACGCGCTGCGGGCGAGGGCGGCCGAGCGGGGTTGACGCGCCCGGCCTACCGGATCGCGCGGGCCGCGGTCAGGGCTGCCGCCACGCTCCCCGCGACATCGGTGACCGGGTAGAGAACCTCGCGGATGGTGCGGGTCCGGTCGACGACCAGGGTGAGGCGCTTCAGGCGGGTGGTGCCGGCGGCGCGGAGGGTGGGGAGGCGGAGGGCGCCGGTGAGGTCGAGGGCGAGGTCGGAGAGGAGGGGGAAGGTCAGGCCTTCGGCCTCGGCGAACGCGCGCTGCTCGTCCGGGCGTTGGGTGGAGATGCCGCGCACGGTCGCGCCGGCGGCGGTGAAGTCGGCGAGGTGGTCGCGGTAGCTCCGTGACTCCAGGGTGCAGCCGGACGCCCCGGGCACCGTCGACCAGCCGGGCGGGTAGGACTCGGCGCGGACGAAGGCGCCGGGGAAGCAGTACAGGACGGTGGTGGAGTCCGGGGCGACGGGATCGAGCGCCCGGCCGTCCGCGCCCGGGAGCAGGAGGTCGGGGATCCGGGTGCCGCGCAGCGCGTGGACGCGTTCCGCCTCCCGGGAGTGCTCGGCGGCGGTGGCCGTGGGCATGCCGTCGCCCAGGACCCAGCTGTCGCCCCAGTCCTGGAGGGCGACCAGGACGGGCAGCAGGGCGCGCCCGCGCGGGGTGAGGCGGTACTCGTGCCGCGGCGGGCGGTCCTGGTACTGCTCACGGGCGAGCACGCCGGAGTCGACCAGCAGGCGCAGGCGTTCGGCGAGCACCTTGCGGGAGAGGCCGAGCTCCTGCTGGAGCTGCTCGAAGCGGTGCAGCCCGCGGGCCGTGTCACGGACGATCAGCAGGGTCCAGGTGTCCCCGACCACGTCGAGGGCCTGGGCGATCGCGCAGTTGTCGTCCGCCGGGCCGCCGCGCCGGACCATCGTGGCCTCCTTTCCGGGGGTGATCACCAGCGTTGACCTTAGCCCCGTCAGCCTGACATAGTCCGTTCCTAAAAGGAACTGACTACGGGGGTGGCCGGATGGCCGAGCGGAACGGGACCGGGGACGGCGCGGGGAGCACGGGCGCGCTGAGGGCACTGCCGAGGACCGTCTGGCTGCTGGCGGCCGGCGGCTTCGCCAACATGGTGGTGTCCTTCACGTTCGTCTACCTCTTCGTCTACCTGACCGGCCCGCGCGGGCTGAGCGCGGCCGCCGCCGGCACCATCGCCGGCGCCGGCGGCCTCGGTCTGGTGGCGGGCAACTTCACCGGCGGCTGGTTCGGGGACCGCTTCGGCCACCGCCGGACGCTGCTCACCGGGTCCGCCGTCTCCGGCGCCGGACTGCTCGCCCTGCCGGTGCTGCCGACGTCCGTGCTGCTCCTGGTGCTGCCCGTCCTCCAGTACGCCGCCGGCACCGTGCGCGCCTCCAACTCGGCGCTCGTCGCGGTGGCCGTGCCGCCCGGCGACCGGCGGCAGGGCTTCGCGGTGATGCGCTTCGCGGGCAACGCGGGCTTCACCATCGGCCCGGTGCTCGGCGCGTTCATCGCGACCCACTGGTCGTACGCGTGGCTGTTCCGCATCGACGGCCTCGGGTCGCTGCTGTTCGCCGCGTACGCCGCCAAGGTGCTGACCGCCGACGGGCCGCGCAGCAGCCGGACCGTCGCCCGCGGCGGCCTGTGGGCGGCGCTGCGGGAGCGGCCCGCGGTGCTGGTGCTGCTGCCCGCGATCGTCGTCGTGGACACCGTCTACCGGCAGCAGTACTCGGTCCTGCCGGTGTTCCTCGCCGACCACGGCATCGGCACCGGTGTGTACGGCGCGGTGCTGGCGATCAACGGCGGTCTGATCCTCGCGCTGGAAGTGGTCGTCACCATGGCGCTGCGCGACCGGGCGCCGCTGCGGATCATCGGCACCGGCCTGCTGCTGGTCGGCGCGGGCTTCGCGGCACTGGTGGCGGGCGCGTCGGTCGTCACCACCGTGGTGATGATGACCGTGGTCACCGCGGGCGAGATCCTCTACAAGACCCCGGCGACGGCCTTCGTCGCGGACAGCGCACCGCCCGAGTACCAGGGCCGCTTCCAGAGCCTCTACGCCGGGGCCTCCACCAGCGGAACCGTCCTCGCACCCCCGCTGGGCGGCGCCCTCTACCAGTCCGCCCCGGGCCTGCTCTGGCCCGTCTGCGCCTGCCTGGCGGTCCTCGCCGGACTGGCCGCCCTCGCCGCCGGCCCGCTGACCGCCCCGCGCGCGGAGAAGAGCTCACCCGTACCGGAGGCGGTCGGGGGCTGAGGGGCGGGTGGCCACGCAGGCCTCGACCGGCCCGGGCCCGGGTGTGGCGGCACGGACACGGAAACGACGATGTCCGTCATCGCGAGGGGAGGGAGGGGGGTTGTCCCCAGGCGAGGTCGGAGGCCAGCCCCAGGGTGTGGTGGACGGATCGTGGGCGATCATCAACGGCGGGAACTGGAAGCCGATTCGGGGATGGGTGATCGCGCATGGGTGGGCTGATCGGGCGGCGTTCGCTGCTGCGGGCGGCGGCAGCGGCCGGGGCGGGGGCGATGGCGATGGCGGTGCCGGCCACGGCCACGGCCGCGCGTGCGGGGGAGGAGCAGGAGCCGGTCCGGGCCGCGCTGTTACGAGCCTCCCGGCCGCTCCGCTCCACCGTGCCGGGGACGGACCCGTCCGACCTCCGGGCGTTCGGGGCGATGGTGGGGGACGCCCGGGTGGTCGGACTGGGGGAGGCGACGCACGGGTCGCACGAGTTCTTCGCGATGAAGGAGCGCGTCTTCCGGTACCTCGTCGAGGAGAAGGGCTTCACCGCCTTCGCCCTGGAGATGAGCTGGCCGGCCGGGCTGCTCATCGACGAGTTCGTCCAGGGCGGACCCGGCGACGCCCGCCAGGTCGTGCGGGCCGCGCTGGGCGGATCGCCGTGGGAGCGCGAGGAGTTCCTGCACCTCGTCGAGTGGATGCGGGACCACAACCGGCGCAACCCCCGGTGCCGCGTCCACTTCATGGGCGACGACATCGGCGCCCCGCGCGTCGGGGACGCGTTCTTCGAGCGGGTGACGGGCTACGTCCGGCGCCGGCACCCGGAGTTGCTGCCGCGCTTCACCGAGCTCTACACCGGCCTGCGCCCCCTCGACGACAGCTTCGCCTACCTGCGCGGCCCGCTCGCGGAGCGGCGGCGCCTCGCGACCAACGCGGAAGCGGCGTTCAGGCTGCTGGAGGGCCAACAGGGACAGGACGGCCAGGAGTTCGAGTGGGCCGTGCAGCACGCCCGCTCCATCGCGCAGACCGCGGTGTTCCTCGGGGTCGACCTCCAGGACGAAGGGGCGCTGCGCGCCGCGATGCTCCAGCGCGACCGGGTGATGGCCGACAACATCCTCTGGTGGCACCGGCGAACCGGTCAGCGGATGCTCGTGTCGGCGCACAACGGGCACGTGGCGTACGTGCCCGACGACCCCGGCACGCACCCGAAGTCGCAGGGCGGGTTCCTGCGCGAAGCACTCGGCGCCGGCTACCTGCCCGTCGGACTGACCTTCGGGCAGGGATCGTTCCTCTCCCAGGACGAGCAGGGCCCGTCAGGGATCCCCGACCGCGCGTGGACGAGGTTCACGGTTGGCCCGCCCGCGCCCGGTACCACCGAGGAGACGCTCGACCGGGTCCGCCACGGGGACTTCTACCTCGACGTCCGCAGCGCCCCGCCCGCGGCCCGCGCCTGGCTCGACACCGCCCGCCCACTGCGGAGCATCGGCACCGGGTACCCCGTGCCGCTCAACACCGTGCGGATCGCCGAGTCCTTCGACGTGCTCGTCCACCTCCACCGGGTGCGGGAGGCGGACGCACTGGGCTGATCGGAACCCGGTCGGCAGCCGAGGCGAGTACGGCCGCTCCAGGGCGGCCGCCTCGTCCTCCGTCAGCCGCACGCCGAGCGCCGCGACCGCGTCGTCGAGGTGGCCCGGGCGGGTCGCCCCGACGACGGGTGCGGCGACGACGGGGTTGCCCGGCACCCAGGCGAGCGCCACCCGGGCCATCGGGATGCCGCGCGCCTCCGCGACGCCCTGCACGGCGTCGACGATCGGCCGGTCGGAGTCCCCGAAGAACCGCCGGGCCACCGGATCCCCGGCCGTACGGGCAGGCGTGCACCGGCAGGCCCGCCTTGGTCGCGAGGACGACGTCGTCACGGCGGGTGTAGCGGCGCACGGCACGCCCGACGACTTCCTCGGAGGCGCCGCCGCCGTACACGTTGGCGGTGTCCCAGAGGGTGATGCCGAGTTCGACGGCCCGCCGGAAGACCGGCGCCGCGGAACGCTCGTCCAGGGCCCACGGGTTGTGCCCGCCGCCCGTGCCGCCGAAGCCCGTGCAGCCGAGGGCGATGCGGCTGACGGTCGGGCCGCTGCCTCCGAGGCTGACGTACTCCAGGTCGGCCGCCCCTTTCACGCCGGGTACGGGGCGGCGGCGCGCGCTGCCTTCAACGCGCCTGCCCACCATGCGAGTCGGTCGAGCAGGACCTTGGCGTGACCCGGGGCCTGCGGGTCGTCCGGGCGGCCGCCGGCCCAGGCGGTGAAGTCGTTCGGGAAGCGAACTCCGGCTCGTGCGCGAGACCCTGGACCTCACCGCCGACGCACAGCAGCTCCTCGTGCTGCTCCCGGCCGACGCGGAGACCGCCGCGCACGTCGACCGGTCGACGCGGCGGGCTCCGGCGCGGCTGCACGTGGTGTAGTGACGTCCGGGCCGGGCCCGGATTCCCGTGCCGCGTCGCAGAACCGGGGCGCGGGAATTCCGGAACGGAAACCCGAATTCCTTGCCGGCCGAGCGCCGCCCGCCCGTGCGTGGCCGATGCCACCGACCACCTGGAGGGCGCCTACGACCCGGTCGCGCTGGCCGACGTCCGCAACGCGCTCGACCCGGTGCATCCCGTCCCCGTGCCGTGCAAGCCGGTGCTGCCCGTCCTCGGCCCGTTGCTCTGAGGTGGCGGCCGTCCGGAACATCGCTCGTCCGGGGCGTTCGCCCGTCCGGTACACCGCCCGGCGCGCCGCCCTTGACGGCCGCGCGCCGGGCGACAGGCGCTACGTCAGCTGTGCTTCCAGGTCACCGAGAAGGCACTGCCCCCGCTGAGCCCGGAGGTGGTGGCCTTGGTGGTGCCGCCGGAAGCCATCGTGATGCTCGACGCGCCCGCGGCGCTGAGGCTCTGGCCGTTGGCGGTCGCCCCGCTGAAGCCGACGGTGCCGAAGTTCGAGAGCGGCAGGACGCCGGTGGAGCTGGACGGCGCCTCCGCGATGACCTCGGCGGAGGCGAGGGCCGCGCTGCGCAGCGTCTTGTTGACGCTGCGCTTCCAGCCCTGGGTGGTGTCGGAGAGCGTGAGCGTGAACGAACCGGAGCCGTTGGTGGTGACACTCGCGGTGAAGTGGTCGCCGGGCCGCACGGAGTTGGTGAAGTTCACCGGGTACGCCGGGTACATCTCGTACCAGGACGAGTACACCGGCGAACCGCCCGAGCAGTCCGCCTCGGTGCCGAGCTGCTCGACCGAGTTGCTGCCGTCCCCGTCGATTCCGACCCAGAAGCTGGACCAGGTGTCGGAGCCCGAGCAGGACACGGACGGCTGCACCCAACTGGCGCTGACGCTGGTGAACCTGCCGCCGGTCGCGGCGTACCCGGCCCAGTTGCTGCTCGTGCTGTGCAGCACGCCGCCGCCGTGGTGGCCGAGCGGGGCGTGGACGACGGCGGGGGTGGTGGCGGCGAGGGCCGGTGCCGCGCCGCCGAGGACGGTCAGCAGGGCGGCGGAGGCGGCGACGAGGGCGCGTCGAGGCGTGCGTCGACGGGCTATGGACATGGCTACTCCTGTGTGAGGGGGTGGAGTTGACCAAGCGTCGACAACGGTAAGGCCGGCGGTTCGCGGTGATGAGTCACCGGGCGGTAAAGAAATCCTGGGGATTCCTGGGACGTCCCTGGGGTCCGTGGTGGCGGTCGCGTGGCTCACCCGGTCGCATCGTGACCGTGAGCTGCGCCCGGTCAGGTCATCGGAGATCAAGTTCGGCTGGTTTCAAGCGGTTTCGGACATCGGAGATGCCACGGTGGGCGAAGACGGGAAGATCGCGGGCGGGTCCGGGTGTCATGGCCTGGCCACCTGCCGGTGACTGCGTGGGGGTGCCCGCTTGAGTGTGGACAACGACTTCGACGACCTTGACGGGACCGGTGACTTCGAGGAACTGGACGAGCTCGCCGACTTCGACGAGTTCCTCCGCGTCTGCGCCGGGCTGACCGGCTTCGACGAGCCGGAACTGCGGGCCACCGGGATGGCGCACGAGCACCACCGGACCGTGCTGGCGCACCGGGTGCGGGACGAGCACGCGCTCGTCCACCTCTGGTACGTCGGCGCCTGGCCGGGGGAGCCGCCCGGGTCCGCGCCGCCGGCGGCGGCCCGCCCACCTCGCCGTACTCGCCCAACCCCGACGCGCCCTCACCCGACGTCGGCGACCTCGCCGGGCCCGGCGGCCACCTCGTCCAGCACGGCCCCCTGCCCTACGCCAGCGGCTACCTGCGCGCCAACGGCGGCACCGGGCTGCTCTGCGCCGGCAGCGCCAGCTGTGTCCCGGCCTGCCCGACCGGCGCCAAGTACACGCCGCGGCGCACCCAGGCGCGCTGGTCCGCGAGCGTCGGTGGTCCGTCTCCTGCCGCCGGGCCACCGTCGTCGACGGTGGGCTCCAGCGTCACGAGGAGGAACTGTGTCGCTGGAGGCGGACTTGGCCGGCCTCGCGTCCGAGCCGGTCACCAACACGCCGATCACCGGCTACGGCACCGACGACGAGGGGCGGTTGCTCGCCGGGCCGCTCAACGTCTACCAGCCGTACCGCTTCTACGCCCTGGACGACCGCGCGGCCGACCGCATCCGCCTCGACGTGGGCAACCCGGCCGAGGAGCCCGCCCGCGACCTCGCGCACCTCATCGCCGACGCACCGGCAGCGGGCGTGTGGACCTACCAGTCCGCACCGGTGGCAGCCCACAACCGGCCGTACTACATCCGCTGACCTGCCCCTGCGAGGTCGGCGAGGTCCGGGTGGGCGACGTGCACCTCAGCCCCGTGCCGCTGACGTGGTCGACTCCGGGACGCGGGGCGCCGGTGCCTGCACCGGGGCGCGGGACCACCGGCCCGCCAGGATCGTGCCGACCACCAATTGGAGCTGGTGGTAGAGCATCAGCGGCAGCACCATCAGCCCGGCCTCGGAGCCGAACAGCACCGTGGCCATCGGGAGACCGTTGGCTAGGCTCTTCTGCGAGCCGCAGAGCATGGCCGCGACGACGGCCGGGCGGCCGAGCCCCACGGCACGGGCGCCGAGCCGGGCGGCGGCCAAGGAGGCGGCGAGCAGGGCGAGCAGCACTGCGGCCAGGCCGAGCAGGGCACCGGGCGTGGCGAGGTGCCAGATGCCCTGGGCCGTCGCCGCGCTGAAGGCCGTGTAGACGACGAGCAGGATCGAGCCGCGGTCGACCGGCGTCAGCAGGCGCTTGTGCCGCCCGAGGAACCCGCCGATCCACGGCCGCAGCACCTGCCCCAGTACGAAGGGCGCGAGCAACTGGGCCGCGATGCGCAGCAGTCCGTCGGCCGAGAGCTCGGCGTGCGAGCCCAGCAGCCAGGCGGAGAGCAGCGGCGTCAGCACCAATCCGGCCAGGCTGGAGTACGTGCCCGCGCAGATCGCCGCCGGCACGTCGCCCCCGGCCGCGCCGGTGAGCGCGACCGAGGACTGGACCGTCGACGGCACCAGGCACAGGAACAGCACGCCGGTGCGCAGTTGGTCGGTGAGCGGGACGGGCGTCAGCAGGGCCGTGACCAGTCCGAGCAGCGGGAACAGGACGAAGGTGCAGGCGAGCACCAGCCCGTGCAGCCGCACGTGGCGCAGCCCGGCCAGCGTCTCGCGGGTGGACAGCCGCGCGCCGTACAGGAAGAACAGCAGCGCCACCGCGACGTCACAGGCCGCCGCGGCCGCGCGGGCCGCGGTGCCGGTCGCCGGGAACAGGGCGGCCAGCCCGACGGTGCCGGCCAGTGCCGCCATGTAGGGATCCACACCGCGCCGCCGCAGCCACCGCAGGCTCATCGATCACCTCCCTTCGTCCCGGGCGCCAACAGCGCGCCCGCACCGCCTTCCAGTACCCCGCCGACCACCGAGCCGGCGCCGTCGTGGTCGCTGCCGGCCGAGCCGCCGCCCTGCTGGACGTTGGCCGTGCGGTCGACCTCCACCCAGGAGTCGGCGTGCGAGTTGTCGATGACCGTGATCAGCCCGCCCGCCGCCGCGGGCGGCGCACCCCCCGCGAGCAGCGCGCACGCCCCGGCAATTCCGGCGGCGCCGGCCCGCCACCGGGCGGATGCCCGACGGCGGACCGGACCGGGTGATCCGAACGTCACGCCGTGACCTCCGCGAGGCCCCGGGCGCGGGCGATGTTCCGCTCCAGCAGCTCGGTGGACTCCCGCACGCCCACCGGCTGGCTGTTCGCCGGAGCGGCCGGGAGCCGGCCGTCGTTGACCTTCAGCCCCGCGAGCGCCTCGTCCATCGCCCGGTGCGCGGCGAAGAGGCAGGGCGTGCTGTAGATCGCGACGTCCACCCCGAGGTCGCCGAGCTCCGACAGCGACAGCCGGGGCGACTTGCCGCCCGCGATCTGGTTGAACAGCAGCGGCTTGTCACCGACGACGCGCCGGATCCGCCGGATCCACTCCTCGCTGCGCACCCCGTCGACGAGGACGACGTCGGCGTCCGTCTCGGCCAGGGCACGGGCGCGGCGCAGGATGTCCTGTTCCTCCGTGGCGTCGGTGCGGGCGACGACCACGAGGTCGGTGCGGTTCTCCAGGACGAGGTTCAGCTTCTCCAGGTACTCGTCGAGCGGCAGGACGAGCTTGCCGTCCGCGTGGCCGCAGCGGCGCGGGCGCTTCTGGTCCTCCAGGATCACGCCGGAGGCGCCGGTGCGTTCGAGCCGGCGCACGACATGGCAGGCGACCTCGGGATCGACGTAGCCGTCGTCGATGTCGACCAGGAGGTGGTGCTGCGGGAAGGCACCGCGCAGCCGTTCGACGAAGGAGAGCATGTCCGGCCAGGCGATGAAGCCGATGTCGGGCAGGCCGTAGTAGGAGGCGGCGAACCCGAAACCGGAGACGAACATTCCGTCGTAGTGTTCGGCCGCGATCGACGCCGAGTACATGTCGTACACCCCGATGAGCGGCGTGGTGCCCGTCCGCGCGATGTCCTCGCGCAGGCGCTGACCGTACCCAGCCGCCGTGATTCCGTGGAACAAGGCCTTCTCCTCACTCACGATTCACTCACGATCCACCCGAGATTTTGCCTGGATTTGGTGATTGCTAGACCAAATCCAGGCGCCCTCACTATGTGCTCTTTAATGTTCCTTGGGCAAATCTTTTAAGGCGATTCACTCGTGTGGGTGATGCAGAATCAGCCAGTGCGAAAAGATGGCAAAGTAAGTGGGCGTACGCCAACGGGGCCGGACGCGGCTGCGTCCGGCCCCGTTGGGCGCTTTCCCGCCCGCCCTCAGGCGGGGCGCACCGGCTGGACGGCGCGGCGTTCGCGCAGCGTCCGGAGCACGCGCCGGGTCGCGCGGGTGGCGACCGGGGGCAGGAGGTCCAGGGCGAGCCGGCGCGGCGTGGAGCGCTGGACCGGGGCCTTGACCTGGTAGTTGAGCCGAAGGACGCGCGACCCGGCGATGGTGTCCTCGTCCACGGTGTACCCCTCGGCCCGCCAGTCGCGGCCGAGCAGGACCTCGCGCGCGGCCGCCGCGTCGCCCCACGTGCCGTAGAACTTCATCGGGGTCAGCAGCACCGGCCGGAGGCCGCCCGTGAACACCGCCTCCCAGACCGCCGCGGAGACGCCGGGGGTGTGCTCGGAGCGGTAGTCGTCGAGGGCGACGAGGCCGTCGGCGGCGAGCGCCGCGCGGGCGACGGCGATGTCCCCGGCGACGTGTTCGTACAGGTGGGAGGCGTCGACGTGGGCGAACCGGCAGCTGCCCGCCGGGATCCGGCCGTCGGCCAGCGCGGACGTGGGGGCCTGGACGATCTCTGGCAGGGCGTCGTGGAAGGCGAGGTAGTTGGCCTCGAACGCGCTGCGGGTGAGGGTCCTGCGGTAGGACATCGCCATCTCGGCGGCGTTGTCGGCGTCGCCCGCGTCGGAGTCGAACAGGTCGCAGACGGTGAGCCGTTCGCCGGGCCGGAGGTGGTCGCCGAGCAGGACGGCGCTGCGGCCGAGGTAGCTGCCGAGTTCGAGGATGTCGCCGGTGACCCCGGCCGCGCTCTGGGAGGCGAGCAGGTGGCCGAAGGCCGCCCGGTCGAGACTGAAGAACCAGCCGGGGATGTCGTCCCGCTTCATCGGGGCGGGTTGGACGGCAGCGGTCTCGCAGGTGGTCACGGCGGCCTCCAGGGGAGCGGGCGGGGCCCGGTGGCGGGTTCACGCCGCACCGGCGCCCCGCGGGCCCGTCGGACGTGAGGCGGATCATCATAGCGACGGCGGGGCCCGGTGGGACCAGGTGACGATCGGGGTAATTCCGCTTGCCCACCCTGCCGTTCGGTCCCGTTCGGTCCGGTTTCGGTGCCGTTTCTGTGCTGTTCGGCAGGGGCGCGGGGCAGCGCGGTCTACGCCCCCGAAGTTCCTGCGCCCCCCGAAGTCCCCGTGCCCCCCGAAGTCCCCGTGCCCCCCGCCTCCCCGGCGCCCGTGGCGCCCGCCCCCGTCAGCTGCTCGATCGTCTCCGCGAGCCACGCCCGCTCGGCCGCCCCGGAGGCCCGGGCGACCAGCAGCATGCCCCGGCGGAACGGGTTCGGCTCGCGCTCGGCGGTGACCGGCCGGCCCTGTCCGTCGTAGAAGAAGCTGCTCGGTGCCTCCAGGAAGTCGAGCCTGCGGCGCAGCACGGCGGCCTGGCGGGCCGGGTCGGCGAGGTGGTGGAGGAAGGCGGCCAGGGCGAAGAAGCGGATCTGGTCGGTGATCTCCGCCTGCTCCGGGTCGCCGAGCCGGCGCCGGAGTTCGGCCCGGCCGGCGGCGGTCGGCTCCAGCGTCTGGCGGGGGACGGCGCCGCTGCCCGGCTCGGTCCTGCGGCGCAGCAGGCCGGCCTTCTCCAGCCGCGTGATGGCGGGGTAGAGCGCGCCGTCGCTGACCGGCCGGACGTGTCCGGTGAGGCCGGTGATCCGGGACTTGAGCTCGTAGCCGTGCAGCGGCTGGTCGTAGAGGAACCCCAGGATCGCGAGCGTCAGCACGATGAAGCCCTTTCGTCGGAGTGCGCCCGGTGCGCGCGCCACTTTACCTCTTGTCGATGTGCCTCGATCCGATGTATCTCTATTCGAGGCAGGCGGGGGTGGCTCAGAGGGAGCGGCCGTGGGGCTGCCGGGAGAGGGAACATGCGCACACACCTGGCACGACTGGCCGCACTGGCCGGACCGGTCTACGCCGAACTCCTGTCCGGCGTCGTGGCCTCCGTCATCGGCGCCTACTGGGTGGCCGGGCTCGGCGGCGCGGCCGTCGCCGCGGTGACCCTCGCCGGCACCGTCGAGAACCTGCTGCTCGGTCTCGTCCTCGTGGTCGCCTCCGGTACGAGCCTGCGCCTCTCGCGCGCCCTCGGGGCCGGGGACGCCGCCGGGGCCGCCCGCACCACGCGCGCGGCGTGGCGGCTCTGCGCGCTCGTGACCGCCGCCCTCGCCGTGCCCGGCTTCCTGCTGCGCGAGCGCCTCGCGGCAGGGTTCCTCGACGGCCCCGCGGCCGGGCTCGCCGCGGGCTACTTCGCCGTCGCGTTCCCGGCGTTCGGGCTGTTCTCCGGCCAGCGCGTCGCCGACGAACTGTTCAAGGGAACCGGCGACACCCGCACGCCGATGCGGATCGCGCTGCTGTCCAACGCGCTGCTCCTCGCGCTCGACCCGCTGCTCGTCCTCGGCGCCGGACCCGTCCCGGGCCTCGGCGTGACGGGCGCCGCGCTCGCGCTCACCGCCTCCCGGGCGGTCGCGCTGGCCGTCACGCTGCGGCTGCTGGCCGAGCGCCGGACGGGCGGGCCTTCCGGAGGAGTCGGCCCGGAGCTGAGGCGGATCGTCCGCGCCGGGGCACCGTTCGGCCTCGACTTCACGGCCCGGATGGCCGTCGGGACGGCCCAACTCGCGCTCGTCGCGGGTTTCGGCGTCGCCGCCGTGGCCGGGTACGGCGTCGGCTACCGCGTGCTGCTCGTCGTCACCATGGCGTTCTACGCTTTGCGCCAGGCCGCCGCGATCGGGGCCGCCCGTCTCGCCGGGGCGGGGGAGGACGCCGAGCTCCGTCGATTCGCCCGCGCCACCGGCTGGTTCGCCGCCCTCCTGGGAGCGGTCGCGGCCGTGCTGTGCGCGGCGCTCGGCGGACCGGTGAGCGGGCTGTTCACCGACGACCCGGCCGTGGCCGGGCAGTCCGCCGGCTTCCTGCACCTGGCGGCGCCCTACCTGCTGCCGTACGCGTTCGTCGTCGCGGTCGGCGGCGTGCACCAGGCCGTGGGCGCGGGGCGGGCGCTGGTCGTCTCCGTCACGGTCGGCCTCGGCGCCCAACTCGGTTCCGCCGCCGCGCTGTCGGGCCCGCTCGGCGTGAACGGCGTGTGGGCCGGACTCACCGTGGGAGCGGTCGTCCAGCTCGCGCTCCTGGTCGCGCTCACCCGGCCCAAGCCGTCGGGGCCGCCCGTCGAGCCGCCCGTCGAGCAGGCCGTCGAGCAGGCCGTCGAGCAGGCCGTCGAGCCGCCCGTCGAGCAGGCCGATGATGCTCTGCGGCCGTCCCGTCCCGTCGCCACCGGCCACTGAACGGGGCCGCCCACGGTCCGGGCGGGCGCGGCTACCGCCCGTCCTCCTCGGGGGGCAGCCAGTGGCCGGTGTCCGCCCTGCCCGGGGCCAGCCGGTTCACCACCTCGGCGAGTTCGACGCAGGCCTGCTCGAGGCGGCGGTAGGTGTTGCGCTGCTCGGCGATGATCGCGGACAAGAGCAGGCCCGTCAGTGCCGCGCAGCCGTTGAGGGCCTGGAGCACCACCATGTCGGCGACGATTCCGTGGCGGGCGAACGGGCCGCTGCGGTCGGTGGCCGCGACGATCGCGAGCACCGAGATCAGGAGGACGCAGGGCGCCGCGCCGATCAGCCGGAAGCGCAGGGCCGCCCAGATCAGGAAGGGGAAGACCAGGAAGAGCAGGTTCACCGTGGTCGAGGTGGCGATCAGGGTGACGGCGGCGGTCCCGGCCAGCAGCAGGACCGGCTCCACCCAGTCGAACGGGCCCGGATCGGCGGGCGGCCGGGCGGTGCGCAGCGCCAGCAGCAGCGGGGTGACCACCAGGACGCCCATCGCGTCGCCGGTCCACCAGGCCGACCAGGTGGACCAGAATCCGTCCGCCGGCAGCGAGCCGTTCAGGAGCAGCACCGTGGTGCCGATGGTGGAACTGACCAGCATGCCGGCGAAGGCGCCGAGGAAGACCAGTGCCACCCCGTCGCGGAGCCGGTCCAGTTCGATCCGGAAGCCGACCCGGCGCAGCATGAGGCACGCGGCGACCGGCGCGAGCGTGTTGCCGGCGACGATGCCGAGCGAGCTCCAGTGCGCCGGCCCGATCGTGATGACCACCAGGTAGGCGCCCAGTGCGACGGCCGGCCAGATGCCGAGCCCGAGGAGCAGCAGGCAGGTCAGCGCGATCCCGGTCGGCGGCCACAGCGGGGTGACCTTGGCCCCGGCGATCACCACCTGGCGCAGCAGGCCGAGCCGGCCGGCGGCGAGGTAGACGGCGGTGACCGCGAGCAGTCGTATGGCGGTCACCGCCAGGTCACGGGGGCTACGGGGGCGCAACGGCGTAGTCAGCGGCACGGCAGCATCTCACTACGCCCGGTCGGCGATGGGGGTGTGACACGCGTGGACCGCTCCGGCCACGGCGCTAGCGGTCGTGGCGCAGGACCAGGACGGCGGCGTCGTCGGTGTGTCCGGTGAGGTCGGCCACCCGGAGCACGGCGGCGGCCAGTTCGTCCGGGTCGGACCCGACCTGCCCGCGCAGGACGGCCGCGACCGCGTCCAGCCCGGCCTCGATGGGGAACGCGGGGCCCTCGATCACGCCGTCGGTGACCAGCGCCATGACCCCGCTCCCGGTGAGCCTGTGGTGCGTCACGGGGTACGTCGCGCCGGGCAGGACGCCCAGCGGGGGGCCGCCCTCGTCGGCGCAGTGGCCCCAGCGGCCGTCGCGGTTGGCCCAGACGGGCGGGACGTGGCCGGCGCGGGCGTGCGACAGGTCCCCGGTGACCGGGTCGTAGCGCAGGAAGCTGCAGGTGGCGAAGCGGCGGCTGTCCAGGGATATCAGCAGGTCGTTGGCCTGGGCGAGGACCTCGCCGGGGTCGGCGGCGGTGGCCGCCACCGCGCGCAGGCCGACCCGGACCTGGCCCATGAGCGCCGCCGCCTCGACGTCGTGGCCCTGGACGTCGCCGAGCGAGAAGGCCAGCGAGCCGTCCGGCAGGGGGAAGCCGTCGTACCAGTCGCCGCCGACGCTCAGGCCGTGCCGGGCCGGGGCGTACCGGGCCGCGGCCCGCAGCTCCGGCCGCTGCGGCAGGGCGGCCGGCAGCAGCTCCCGCTGGAGCGCCTCGGCCAGCTCCACCTGGGCCCGCTGGAGCTCGGCGTGCGCCAGGGCGCGCGCCGTGAGTCCTTCGAGCTGGGTCAGCAGGTCGTCGGCGCTCGGATGGCTGGCGGGGCGGCGTCGGCTCATCGGCCCTCCGGCCGTCGGGGCAGTGGTGGTCAGGGCCAGCCTATGTCGGCCGAACGGGTGAGGGCCGGTCGAGCGGGGTGCCCGCGGGAGCCCTCGGCGGGGCCCAAGTGGACGCGCGGGCGGTTCGACGGGGCTCGTGGCCGCTCAGCGGCCCTCCGGCACGACCGCGCCCCGTTCTGCGCCGGGGACACGGGTGGCCAGCAGTGCGCCGCCCGCGGCGACGGCGGCCAGCGTGAGGCCCGCGGGGCCGATCACCGTGCCGACGGCGGAGGGGCCGGCGACCGTGGCGGCCAGCGCCACCCCGAGGGCGGGGCCGACGTTCATGGCGGTCTGCTGGAGGCCGCCCGCGACCCCGGCCCGGGAGGCGACCGCTCCGCGCACGACGATGGCCGTGGCGGTGGCCATCACCGCGCCGAAACCGGCGCCGAGCAGGAGGAAACCGACCCCCATCTCGACCGGCCCCGACGACCGGTCGAACCGGGAGATCAGCAGCACGCCCGAGGTCACCAGCAGCATGCCCGACACGACTGTCTCCCTGGCGCCGTGACGCTTCGCCAGCCAGGCGGAGGCGGGCGCCGCGAGCACTATCGTCACGGCGAGCGGCAGCGCCCGCAGCGCGCTCTGCAACGGGTCGAGGGCGACGACGTCCTGGAGGAAGTAGGTGGCGAGGAAGAGCGCCCCGGAGAGCGCCGCCGACGCCGCGAGCAGGGCGCCCAGCACGGGCGCCACCCCGGCGGAGCGCAGCACGGCCGGGGGCAGCAGCGGACGGGCGGTGCTCCGCTCGTGCCGGGCGAACGCGAGGCCGAGGACAATGGCGGCGGTCAGGCCGAGCGTGCTGCTCCGGGAGGGCAGGCCGACCAGGGACTGGACGAGGCAGCCGAGGGTGAGCGCGAGCAGTGCCGCGCCCGGCAGGTCGAGCCCGCCGGTGTCCTCGCCGGGGGCGGGCCCCGGCATCGGCACGGCGAGGGCGAGCAGTAGGGCGGCAGCGGCGGGCAGGAGGGTCAGGAAGAACACCGCCCGCCAGCCGAGGTGTGCGGTGAGCGCGCCGCCCAGGAGCGGTCCGACCGCGGCCGCGAGCCCGATCGCGCTGGTGCGCAGGGCGATCGGCCCGGCGAGCCGCTCGGCGGGGAACACCGCGCGCAGCATGCCGAGCGTCGCGGGTTGCAGCAGGGCTCCCGCGACGCCCTGCGCGACCCTGAGGGCGATCACCCATCCGATGCCCGGCGCCAGGCCGATCCCGGCCGAGGCGGCGGCGAAGCCCGTCACTCCGGCACCGAACACGCGCCGGTGCCCGTATCGGTCGCCGAGGCGGCCCGCGAAGACCAGCAGGGCGGCGACGGCGACCAGATAGCCGGTGCTGGTCCACTGGACGGCCGCGGCGGTGGTGTGGAGGTCGCGCTGGAGGCTGGGCTGGACGACGGACAGCACGGTGCCGTCCAGCGCCACGACGACGGCGCCGGTGATGCTCGCGGCGAGTGTGAGCCGCTCCCGCCGGGCGGTGCTCACCGCTGCGCCGGGGCGCCGAGGTGGGCGTCGACGATCGCCGTCAGGAGCGGCTCCACGTCGTCGTCCCCGGTGAGCAGCCGTAGGCTGCCCCAGGCGCGCAGCTGGGCGAGGCCGTGCAGGTTCGCTAGCAGGGCGACGGCCGTGGTGCCGGTGTCGCGCTCGGGGCAGGCCTCGCCGACCAGGCGGGCGAAGGTGCGGAAGAGCGGCAGGGAGGTCGAGCGGAGGTCGGCTCCGCTGCCCTCCAGCAGGTCGTGGCGGAACATCAGCTCGAACATGCCGGGGTTGGCGGCGGCGAAGCGGAGGTGGGCGCGGGCGAGGCCGGTGAGCCGGTCGCGGGGCGGGAGGCCGTCGGTGGCGGCGAGGGTGTCGGCCGCGGCCAGGGTGTCGGTGAGTTTGCCGAAGCCGTGCCGGGCGATGGCGGCGAGCAGTTCGCGGTGGGTGGGGAAGTAGCGGCGCGGCGCGCCGTGCGAGACGCCGGCCTGGCGGGCGATCTCGCGCAGGCCGAGCGCCTGGACGCCGTCCCGGGCCAGCAGTTCCACCCCGGCGGTCACCAGGCGGGTGCGGAGGTCCTTCTCCTCTTCGGTCATAGACACTGTCTACCAGGGTGGCGTAGACAGTGTCTACTCGCCGCGGCGCAGCGCCGAGCGGCACAATCGGCGGCATGGACGAAGGTGGAGAGGCGGCCTGCTGGCTGGACCGGGTCTGCCCGGAGTGCGGACGGCTGCGCGAGCGACCCGGACCCGGGCCGTGCGAGAACTGCGGCGCCGAGCCGGAGCCCGACCGGGCCGGCAGCGGCGCCGACGGGGACGTGGCCGACGGGAACGGCACCGGCGGGCACGACTGAACCCCGGCGCGGCACGGCGGCCGGACCGGGGCGTCAGGTTTCGGAACGGCGGCGGGCCTACTGCGGCGGCTGGTCGCGGAACTGTTCCTTGAGCTTGTCCTGGCCGGTGTCCACGTGGCTGCTGTACTTGCCCTCGGTGCGTTCGTCGAAGGCGTCGCCCGCCTTGTCGACGCCCTTCTCGGCCTGGTCCTCGTGGCCCTTCAGTAGGCTCTTGAGCTTATCCATCATGGACATGGTCACACTCCTGGAAGAGAGTCCCCCGCCTCTCCAGCATCACCGAGCGGTGACCGGTCCGCATCCCGTCACGGCGCGGCGCCCTCCCCCCGTACGGACGCGGCGGTCTTGGCAGGCCTCGTGACGGTCATGTCAAATCGGAGTTCACGGACCGTCGGAAGGACTCGCCTTGACGCTGCGCACCCGCCGCCCGCGCACCCGCCGTACGAGAACCCCGCTCGCCCACCCCGCCGGAGCCGCGGTGACGGCGACCGCCTTGGCCCTCCCGCTGCTGCTCGCCGGGGCCGGAACCGCGGGCGCCGACCCGGACCCGGCCCGCCGGGGCGCGCAGCTCGCCGCCCGACTGGTCGACCGGAGCAGTGCCGACGACGCCCTCGCCACGCTCCAGGCGCTCCAGCGGATCGCCGACCGCAACGGCGGCACCAGGGCGGCCGGTTCGCGGGGCCACGAGGAGTCCGCCCGCTACGTCTACGAGCAGGCCCGCCGGGCCGGGCTCAAGGTCTCGCGGCAGGAGTTCGCCTACACGTTCTTCGAGGCGCGGACCCAGCGCCTCGACGTCGTGTCGCCGCAGGCCGAGCAGGTGCCGGTGATCGCCATGACGTACTCGCCGAGCGGCCCGGAGGCGGGTGTGAAGGGCGAGCTGGCGGTCGTGCCGGTCGGCGCGGCCACCGGCTGCGCGGCCGCCGACTACCCGGAGGGGGAGTTCACCGGCCGGATCGCGCTGATCCGGCGCGGCGGCTGTGGTTTCGCCGTCAAGCAGGCCGCGGCGGCAGCGGCGGGCGCGGCCGGCGCGATCGTCTACAACAGCGTGGACGGCGACCTGAACGGGACGCTCGGCGAGCCGAACGCGGTGCGGATCCCCGTCGGCGGCGTCTCGAAGGCGGCGGGGGAGGCCCTGGCGGCGAAGGCGGCGGCCGGCCCGGTCGAAGTGAGCCTCGACATCCGCACGTTCATGGAGCCGCGCACCACGTGGAACGTCCTCGCCGAGACGCGCGGCGGCGACGAGAACAACACCGTCTTCGTCGGCGCCCACCTCGACTCCGTCCCGGCCGGTCCGGGTGTCAACGACAACGGCTCCGGCTCTGCGGGCATCCTGGAGGTCGCCCGCAACCTCGGCGTCCGGCAGGTGCGGAACAAGGTCAAGTTCGCCTGGTGGTCCGCCGAGGAGTTCGGGCTCAAGGGCTCGGAGGCGTACGTCACGTCGCTGTCGGAGGCGGACCGGAAGAAGATCCGGCTCTACCTCAACTTCGACATGATCGCCTCCCCGAACTACGCCCAGTTCGTCTACGACGGCTCCGGCAGCACCGGCGGCGGCGCCGGTCCCGCCGGCTCGGCGCAGATCCAGCGGCACATCTCCGACTTCCTCGACCGCCGCGGCGTGCCGCACGAGCCGGTCGCCTTCAACGGGCGCTCCGACTACGGCCCGTTCATCGACGCGGGCATCCCGGCGGGCGGCACCGACACCGGCGCCGAGGCCATCAAGTCGTCGGCACAGCAGGCCCGTTACGGGGGCAGTGCGGGCGTCGCCCTCGACCCCTGCTACCACAAGGCCTGCGACGACCTGGACAACCTCGACCGGGACGCGTTCGACACGAACATCGCCGTGATCGCCCACGCCGTCGGCACGTTCGCGTGGGACCTCGGCGAACTCGACCGGCCCGCAACGGTGTCGCCCCGGGCGAGCGGCGGTGGCGCCGGGGGCGGCCTCGGTGAGGACCGCGCCCACGAGGTGGCGGCCTGACGACCGGGTGGGCCCGCTGCCGTCCTCGGGCGGCGGGCCCACCCGGCCGTCAGCCCGGCTCCCGGCCACCGTACTTGAAGCTGACACCGGTGTGAGCTTCTACGGTTCCGGCATGACGACGAAGACGACGAAGACGACGAACGCGGCGAGCACGGCGAACACCCGGACCCCCGGCCTCTTCCAGCCCGCCGACCTCGGCCCGCTGCACCTCCCCAACCGCCTCGTGATGGCCCCGATGACCCGCACCCGGGCCGGTGCCGACGGCGTCCCGCAGCCGGTCATGGCCACCTACTACGCCCAGCGCGCCACCGCCGGCCTGATCATCGCCGAGGCCGCCACCCCGAACCGGGTCGGCCGCACCTACGCCAACATCCCGGCGATCCACGCCGACGAGCACGTCACCGGCTGGCGCACGGTGACCGACGCCGTGGCCGCGGAGGGCGGACGGATGTTCCTCCAGCTCCAGCACGGGGGCCGGATCGGCCACCCCGACAACAGCGGACTGCACCCCGTCGCCCCCTCACCCGTCGCGCTGCCCGAGACGATCCACACCCCGAGCGGCCACCGCGGGTCAGTCGTCCCGCGCCGGCTGACCGTCGACGAGATCGGCCGGACGGTCGCCGACTTCGCAGCCGCCGCCCGCAAGGCCGTCGAGGCAGGGTTCGCCGGCGTCGAGGTGCACGGCGCCAACGGCTACCTGCTGCACCAGTTCCTCGCCCGGAACACCAACCGCCGCACCGACGGCTACGGCGGCCCGGTGGCGAACCGGATCCGCTTCGTCGTCGAGGTGGTCCGCGCCGTCGCCGCCGAGATCGGCCCGGAGCGCGTCGGCCTGCGGGTGTCGCCCGGCTTCACCGGCCAGGGAATGGCGGAGGGCGACACCGCGGAGATCTACCGCGCCCTGACCGGCGAACTCGCCGGCGACGGCCTCGCCTACCTGCACGTCGTCTTCGCCGACCCCGAGGACGCCGTCTTCCAGGAGATCCGCAAGGCCTGGTCCGGCACCCTCATCGCCAACCCCGTGCTCGGCTGGGGGCAGCCGCTGCCCGAGGACGGCGGCCTGGCCGCGGCCGAGCGCCTGCTCGCGGCCGGCGCCGACCTGATCTCCTTCGGCCGCGGCTTCCTCGCCAACCCCGACCTGGTCGAGCGCCTGCGCACCGGAGCGCCGCTCAACCCCCTGCGCGACGGCCTGATGTACACGGGCGGCGCCGAGGGGTACACCGACTACCCGGCGCTCGCCGGGTGACCCGCCCGCGACGGGTCCGCCTTCGAACGCGTGCGCCCGTCCTCCGGCCCACCCGCGGTGACCTGCGACATCGATCACGGAGGCGGACGCCACTGACAATTCCGCCCCCGGACGGGTACGGTGCCGCGCGGAGCGTGCCCGCCGAGACCCGGTGGGTGCGCCGGGCCCGGTCCTGCCACCATGGGACCGAGATCAGGACCACCGTGACACCCTCGGAGGAGTCAGCACCATGAGCACGCACTACGACGTCGTCGTCCTCGGCGCGGGCCCCGGCGGCTACACCGCCGCCGTCCGCTCCGCCCAGCTGGGCCTGAAGACCGCGATCATCGAGGCCAAGTACTGGGGCGGCGTCTGCCTCAACGTCGGCTGCATCCCCTCCAAGGCCCTGCTGCGCAACGCCGAGCTGGCGCACATCTTCACCAAGGAGGCCAAGACCTTCGGCATCAAGGTCGAGGGCCAGGTGAGCTTCGACTTCGGCGAGGCCTTCCGCCGCAGCCGAGCCGTCGCCGACGGCCGGGTCAAGGGCGTCCACTACCTGATGAAGAAGAACGGCATCACCGAGTACGACGGCTGGGGCACGTTCGTCGACGACCACACCCTCCAGGTCGCGCTCAGCGGCGGCGGCTTCGACGTCGTCACGTTCGACCACTGCATCATCGCGGCCGGCGCCACCACCCGCCTCCTGCCCGGCACCAGCCTGAGCGAGCGCGTGGTCACCTACGAGGAGCAGATCCTCACCGAGCAGCTGCCCGAGAGCATCATCATCGCGGGCGCCGGCGCGATCGGCGTCGAGTTCGCCTACGTGCTGCACAACTACGGCGTGAAGGTCACCATCGTCGAGTTCCTGGACCGCGTGGTGCCGCTGGAGGACGTCGAGGTCTCCACCGAACTCGCCAAGCAGTACCGCAAGCTGGGGATCGAGGTGCTGACCTCGACCCGCGTCGAGTCGATCGACGACAGCGACCCCCATGCGAAGGTGCGGGTCACCGTCACCAAGGACGGGCAGCAGCAGGTGCTGGAGGCCGACAAGGTGCTCCAGGCGATCGGCTTCGCGCCGCGGGTCAACGGCTACGGCCTGGAGAACGCCGGCGTCAAGCTCACCGACCGCGGCGCCATCGCGGTCGACGGCCGCGGCCGCACCAGCGCCGGGCACATCTTCGCGATCGGCGACGTGACCGCCAAGCTGATGCTGGCCCACGCCGCCGAGACGATGGCCGTGATCGCCGCCGAGACCATCGGCGGGGCGGAGACCATGGAGGTCGACTTCGCCATGATCCCGCGCGCCACCTACTGCCAGCCGCAGATCGCCTCCTTCGGCTACACCGAGGCCCAGGCCCGCGAGCTCGGGTACGACGTCAAGGTCGCCAAGTTCCCCTTCACCGCCAACGGCAAGGCGCACGGCCTCGGCCACCCGATCGGCTTCGTCAAGGTGATCTGCGACAACACCCACGGCGAGCTGCTCGGCGCGCACCTGATCGGCCCCGAGGTCACCGAGCTGCTCCCCGAGCTGACGCTCGCCCAGCAGTGGGACCTCACCGTCCACGAGGTCGCCCGCAACGTCCACGCCCACCCGACCCTCGGCGAGGCCGTCAAGGAGGCCATCCACGGCCTGGCCGGCCACATGATCAACATGTGACGTCCGCCGCAGCGCGAGGACGGCTCCCGGGGCCCGAGGGCGGCCCCGGGAGCCGTCCTGCGGGTGAGCGGGGTGCGCACGGACGGAAAAACGGTTGGGACGTGCTGTGTCCGGGGCGCTAACCTCGGTGGCATGGACGTCATGGACCGAAGCACCACCGCAGCCGCGCGAGCGACCAGCTCGCCGGTTGCCGCCGCCTGACGTACCCCTCCCCCCGGCGACCGGAAACGGTCCGCCGGTGGTGGCTTCGAGGTGTTCCCTCCTCGGTTCCGATGATCGCGTGGACTCGTCGTCCGGTGCTCCGCCCGGCCCGCACGCGAAGGAGTCACCCCGTGAACACCGACCAGCTCGTCCGCACCTTCACCGAGTACTACGAGGACCTCGGCCACCGCCGCATCACCGGCTCGACCCTGCTGCCCCCGCCCGGCGACCCGGTGCTGTTCACCACCTCCGGCATGCACCCCCTCACACCCCACCTGGAAGGCCGCCCGCACCCGCTCGGCCGACGCCTGGTCAACGTGCAGCGCTGCCTGCGCACCACGGACCTCGACGAGGTCGGCGACCGCACCCACCTGACCGTCTTCGAGATGCTCGGCACCTGGTCCCTCGGCGACTACGAGGGCCCGCAGAGCCTCGACTGGGGCTACGGGCTGCTCACCGACGGCCTCGGCGTCGATCCCGGCCTGCTCCACGTCACCGTCTTCGGCGGCGACGACCGGGTCGGCCCCGACACCGGCTCGCTGGAGCTCTGGCAGGACCGCGGCGTCCCGGTCGAGCTCACCGTCCAGGACAACTGGTGGTCCAACGGGCCGACCGGACCCTGCGGCCCCGACTCCGAGATCTTCCTGTGGACCGGCGACACCCCGCCGGAGTCGACGCCCACCCGGGACGACCGCTGGGTGGAGGTGTGGAACCACGTCATGATGCGCCACCGCCGCCTCGACGACGGCTCGATCGTCCCGCTCCCGCAACGCAACGTCGACACCGGCCTCGGCCTGGAACGGCTCTCCACGCTGCTCCAGGGCCGCGGGTCGGTCTTCGAGTGCGACGTCTTCGACCCCTGGCGCCGCCTCCTCCCGACCCTCTGGCACCTCGACGAACCGTCCCTGCGCCTCGTCTCCGACCACCTGCGCTCGGGCATCGTCGTCATCGGCGACGGCGTCCGCCCGTCCAACACCGGCCGCGGCCACGTCCTGCGCCGCCTGGTGCGCCGGGTGCTCACCGTGCTGCGCCGCGACGACCCGCAGCGCGGACTCGGCGACCTGCCGGACGAGTTGATCCGCCACACCCTGGACCGCTTCCGCCAGGACGTGGACCCGGACGTCGTCCGCCGGATCCTCCTCGACGAGGAGCGCAGCTTCGGCCGGCTCCTGGACCGCGGCCGCCAGGTGCTCTCCCGCCCCCGCTTCCGCGGCCCGCTCACCGAGGACGACCTCCACTACCTCCACGACACCCACGGCCTGCCCCGCGACCTCGTCCTGAACCTCCGGCCGCGGTGACCCCGCCGGTACGGTGGATCTCCGTGCCGGGCGGCGGGGGGTCCACCGCCCGGCTCCCGGCAGGCGAGCACGGACGCGGGGTGGAACGTTTCGGCATCCTCGGGAGATGCTCGTCACTGACATGTCCCGAGCACCGCGACGGCCAGGAGGCACGAGTGACGACCAGGACCACCAGCGAGGCGCCCGGTACGGACGTCGACGTGCTGATCATCGGTGCCGGCATCTCGGGCATCGGCGCCGCCTGCCACCTCAAGGCACGCCGCCCCGGGACGTCCTTCGCCGTCCTGGAGGCGCACGACTCGATCGGCGGCACGTGGCGCCAGTTCCGCTACCCCGGGATCCGCTCCGACTCGGACATGCCGACCTTCGGGTTCGGTTTCCGGCCGTGGACGAGCCGGAAGTTCCTCGCGGACGGCGACAGCGTCCTGGACTACCTGCGGGAGACCGTCACGCGGTTCGGGATCGCCGGGCGGATCCGCTTCGGACACCGGGTGACCGGCGCGGAGTTCTCGTCGGAGACGGGACGGTGGACCGTCACCGCCGAGACGGCCGGGAGTGCGGAGCCGGTGACGTACACCGCACGCTTCCTCTTCCTCGGCACCGGCTACTTCGACCACGAGGCGGGCTACACGCCGGAGTTCACCGGCCTCGACGACTTCGAGGGCCGGGTCGTCCACCCGCAGCACTGGCCGCAGGACCTCGACCACGAGGGCAAGCGCGTCGTCGTGATCGGCAGCGGTGCCACCGCCGTCACGCTCGTCCCGGCGCTGGCCGTCCGCGCCGGGCACGTCACGATGCTCCAGCGCTCGCCCGGCTACGTGCTCTCGGCGCGGGCCGAGGACGGCATCGCCGCCGTTCTGATGCGGCTGCTCGGCCCGCGGCTCGCCCACCGGATCGTGCGCCGCAAGAACATCCTGCTCGGCCGAGGCCTCTACCGGGCCTGCATGCGCGCGCCGAAACTGATGCGCCGCGTGCTGATCGCCGACGTCCGCCGCCGGTTGCCCGAGGACTTCGACGTCGACACGCACTTCACGCCGCGCTACTCCCCGTGGGAGCAGCGGCTGTGCATCGTGCCCGACGGCGACCTGTTCAAGGCTATCTCGGCCCGGCGTGCCTCGGTGGTCACCGACCGGATCGAGCGGTTCACCAGGACGGGCGTCCTGCTCGCCTCCGGCCGGGAGCTCACCGCCGACCTCGTCGTGACGGCCACCGGGCTCGTCCTGTCGCCGTTCGGCAAGGTGCGGCTGAGCGTCGACGGCCGGCCGGTCGACCCGGCGGACACGACGGTCTACAAGGCGATGATGCTCTCCGGCGTGCCCAACCTCGCGTTCGCCTTCGGCTACACCAACCTCTCCTGGACGCTCAAGGTCGACCTCGTCTGCCGGCACTTCTGCCGCCTGCTCGACCACATGGACGCCCACGGGCACGGCATCGTCGAACCCGTCCTGGACGATCCGCTCGTGGACCGCGTGCCGTTCCTGGACCTGAGCTCGGGCTACGTCCAGCGCGGTATCGCGGCCTTCCCGCGGGCGGGCACGCGCGGGCCGTGGACGGTGGAGATGGCGTACGAGAAGGACGTCGAGCGGCTGATCGAGGGACCGGTGACGGACCGGGCGCTGCGGTTCACGGCCGTCAAGTCGCGCTCGGCGGAGGCGCGCTGAGCCCGGCGGACCAGCCGGGCGCGTCCGCCGCGGCGAGCGCGTCCCACGCGGACGCGCCGCCGGGGAGGGGCCAGGCGACGGTGGGCGCGCTCTCCAGCTCGGCCCGGGCGGCGGCCTCACCGAGCGCGTGCAGCGCGGCCCGGCGGGCGCGGTCGGGGTGGCGGTCGAGCCGCGGGACGCGCTCCGCGGCCTCGTCCGCCCGGCGGGTCCGCCGCGCCGCGTCCAGGCCGCGCGTCAGCACCACGTACGGCGGGCGGACGCCCTCGGCGCGCGCGGCCAGCAGCCGGTCGTGGCCGTCGAGGAGGACGTAGCCGTCCAGGGCGCTGACCCGCCAGAGCAGGACGGGGGCGAGGGTCCCGTCGCGGACGTGCTTGCGGTGCGCCCGGACCCGGGCGTCGGCCGGGTCGCCCGGCGGGCGCAGCGGGACGACGCCGTTCCAGCCGGGACAGTCCCAACCGACGTGGGCGGCGGGCCAGTCGGCGACGAGTTCCGCAGGGCGGACGTCCGGCGGCAGGTCCCCGCTCCGCAGGAGCCACCGGCCGGCGTGCAGGGGGCCGTGCGCCGCCCGTTCGAGGTGGTCGGCGAACTGGTGCAGCCAGTCGGGCCGCCGGCGCATGCAGGCCGCGCTGATGGGCGGGACCGGCGACCGGTACCGGCTGGTGCGGTGCACCGCGACGCCCCGGTGGCCGGACTCGACCCGGCCGAGGAGCAGTGTCGTGACGCCCTGCCGGAGCACCAGCCGCCCACCGTCGGCGCACTCGACCCGCAACCCGGGTTCACGCGGCCCGGCGGCGTCGAGCGCGAGCGCGGGGCGGTGGGTGTCGTACGAGAGGTCGTTTCGTCGCGCACGCATGGCGGCGCTCACCCTACTACCGGCGACGGGTTGTCCGTTGGAACGGCGGGAAGCGAAACTGGGGCCCGTGGACATGGGGATCTCAGGTTTCAGCCCGACCTTTCTCGTCGGGATCGACGCGGTTCGGCAGCAGCACGCCGCTCGTCTGGCGGGGCTCGTCGGGCGGCGGCTGACGGGGTTCGCCGTGGTGCGCTTCGCCGAGGACGGGGACTGGTTCGCCGACTGTCCGGTGGTGCTGGACTTCGACGGCGTCCGGGTGGAGGTCTGCCACTCGAAGCTCCACGACCTCTCGATCGGCTGGGACACGATCGACACGGCCGCGGCCATCTCCGGGTGGGAGTGGTTCGAGCTCACGCCGGAGTGGTCCCAGCGGGACGAGCGCCTCGAACCTTTCGTCGGCCGGGAACTGCGCGGGGTCGCGCTCGTCGAACGGCGACCGCAATCGGGACGGTGCTACCTGGACGTCGGCACGGTCGGGGTGGAGTTCGACTTCGGCGACGGTCACCGGCCGCGCCGCCTGCGGATCGTCAACGGCCTCGACGAGAACGGGATCGAGCTCGGGGAGCCACAGCCGGACTCCGTGCGGCACGAACTGGGCGGGTGAGCCGGCCGGGCGGTGTCAGGGCGCGCTGCCGGACGGCCCGGTGACCGTCGTGATCCTGTCGGACTCCACCGGCGCGACTGGGGCGGCGGCCGGCGCGGCGGCCGGTGTCAGGCCGTCGGCGTCGCGCCGGAGCCCTTCGCACGCGGCGCGCTCCGGGGCGGCGCCCGGCTGTACGATGCGCGCCGAGCGAGTGGAGGAGCCGAGGTGTACTGGGCCGGGCTGTTGTTGTGCGTCCTGCTGGGCGGGGAGATCGGCGCGATCGTGGCGGGCATCGCCGCCGACGACGTCGGGACGACCGTCACGCTGACGGTGGTCGGCGCGAACCTGGTGCCGTGGACGGCGATGGGGGCCGTCGCGCTGCTCGTCGCCGGCTCCCGGCGGCGCGCGGCGGCGGGCGGGGAGCCGCCCCGGCTGGAGCCGGCGATGGCGCGGATCGAGGCGTCACGGGCGACCGGCGAGGGCCCGGACATCCCGCTGCGCCTGGACCTGACGGTCGCGCCGACGGGCGGCCGCGCGTACCGGGCCGACGCGACGGTGGTCGTGAACCTGATGGACCTGGACGACTTCCGGGTCGGGCGCACCGTCGTGGTGGACCACGATCCCGCGCGGCCGTGGGACGTCCGGGTGCGCCGGCGACCGGGGGCGGAGTTCGCCGGGCGGGTCGCGCTCACCAAGATCGACACCGCTCCGCCGGAGACCAGGCGGAGCGCACCGCGGGCGTCGGCCGCCGCGGGGGGCCGGGGCGCGCAGGCGACGCGCTTCGGGCTGGTGGCGACCGGGGTTGGGGCACTGCTCTCGCTGGTGCCGTTCCACGGCCTCTACTGATCCACCGCCGGGAGCGGGGCCGGCCGTTCGCGGCAGGCCGGTCGCCTACCGGCGCAGGAGCAGGCCGGTGGCGGCGAGGAGCCGGCCGTCCTCGATCCGGATCCAGGCGACCTTGTCGATGACCGTGCTCGTGCGCGGGCCGAAGTCCATGACGGGTTCCTCGGGAAGAAGGGGGCGGGCCCGGCAGGGCCCGCCCCGTCAGGGTCAGAAGGGCTTGGTCGGCAGGTACTTGCCGTCCAGGGTGATGACGGCGCGCTCGCCGCCCTCGGGGTCGGCGACCTTCTTCACGTCGAGCTTGAAGTTGATCGCGGAGATGATGCCGTCGCCGAACTCCTCGTGGACCAGGGCCTTCAGAGTGGTGCCGTAGACCTGGAGCATCTCGTGGAAGCGGTAGATCGTCGGGTCGGTGGGGACGGCGCCGGGGATCGAGCCGCGGGTCGGGACGGTCCGGAGGAGCATCACCGCGTCCTCGTCCAGGCCCAGCAGCTCGGCGACGGCCTTCGCCGAGGCCTCCGGCAGGGCGTGCTGGCCGAGGACGGCGGCGGTGGTGAAGGCGACCGAGAGGCCGGAGACGTCGGCGATCTGCTGCCAGGAGAGGTCCTTGCGGGTCTTGGCGGCGACGGCGGCGACGGCGAGGGCCTGGCGGGCGGTCGGGTCGAACTGGGCGTGCACCATGGGTGGTTCCTTTTCGGTGGGCGCCGCTCGCGCGCTTCGTGTGCGCGGGGCGGACGGGATCATGGGGACCGGGAGGCGCCGAACGGGCCCTCCCGGAAGCGGAGTCGGCGTCAGGCGGCGAGCGGGGCGGTGGCCCGGAGTTCCTCGACGCGGCCGCTGCCGATGTCGAAGACCCACCCCCGCAGTGTGATCCGGCCTCCGGCCAGGGCGCGGGCCACCGACGGGTGGGTGGCGAGGTTCGCCAGCTGGGCGAGCACGTTCTGTCGGACCAGGGCCGGCACGTCCTCGCTGGTGGCGGTGCGGGCCACCGAGGCGTCGGCGAGCCGCAGCCAGTCGGCGACGGCCGGCGCGCCGCTCAGGTCGTGGCCGAGGGCGAGCGCCGTCATCGCGCCGCACGCGGAGTGGCCGCAGACGACGACGTCCCGTACGCCCAGCGCGGCGACGGCGTACTCGATGCTCGCCGCGACGCCGTCGGCGCCGGGGGCGTAGGCGGGGACGAGGTTGCCGGCGGTGCGGATGACGAACAGCTCGCCGGGCTCGCACCCGGTGATCAGCTCGGGGACGACGCGGGCGTCGGAGCAGCCGATGAACAGCGTGTGGGGCGAGTGGTGGGCGGCCAGGTGGGCGAAGAGCTCCTTCTTGGCCGGGAAGACGTCCCGCTGGAACTGCGCGACGCCCTCGGCGAGGTCAGGCATGAGGTCACTCCCTTACATGGCGGCCGGGCTTTCGAGCGGCCGGGCTTCCGTGCGGCCCGGCCGGTCGGGCCTTGGTGAGAGCAACCCTGCATGACCTGTTTCTATAGTGTCCAAGACGTATGGACCATGATTTCCATCGATGGCATCTATAGTTGCCTCATGGCCCTGGAACTGCGCCACCTGCGCTACCTGCTCGCCGTGGCCGAACACGGCAACTTCACCCGCGCCGCCGAGGAGCTGCACATCTCCCAGCCGACGCTGTCCCAGCAGGTCAAACAGCTCGAACGGACCCTCGGCACACAACTGCTGGACCGCACCGGCCGCACCGTGCGCCTCACCGACGCCGGCGAGGCGTACGCCCACCACGCGCGCGGCGCGCTGCGGGACCTCGCCGCCGCAGAGCGGGCCGTCCACGACGTGCAGGACCTCTCGCGAGGACAGTTGCGGCTCGCCGTCACCCCGACGTTCACCGCGTACCTCGTCGGCCCGCTCGTCGCCGAGCTCCACACCCGCCACCCCGGCATCGCCCTGACCGTGCGGGAGGCGACCCAGGACCGCATCGAAACCGGCCTGCTGGCCGACGAGTTCGACCTCGGCATCGCCTTCGAGGGCCCCCATCCGGCGGGCCTCACCGCCACCGCGCTGTTCACCGAGACGCTCACCCTGGTCACCGGCCCGTACCACCCCGCCGTCGACCCGGCCGGCCGGCCGCTGCCCGTCCGGGAGCTCGCCGACCGGCAACTCGCGCTGCTCAGCCAGGACTTCGCCACCCGCGTCCACATCGACGGCTACTTCGCGCGGCACCGCGTCAGTCCGCACATCGCCGTCGAGGCCGACTCCATCCAGGCGCTCACCGAGGTCGTGCAGCGCACGCCGCTCGTGACCGTCCTGCCCGACGCCGTCACCCACGACCACCCCCGCCTCACCCCCGTCCCGCTCGACCCGGCCCTCCCGACCCGCGCCGTCGACCTCCTGCGGCGCGCCGACGCCTACGAGAGCGCCGCCGCCCGGGCCTTCACCCGCCTCATCCACGACCTCGTCCGCACACGCGGCTACCCGCCCGTCGCCTGAGCGCCGGCGGCATCGGTGTACGTGCGGTCCTCGTGGCGTCGCCCGAGGGGCTCCTCGCCGGCCGGAGCGCGGCGGCGCCCCAGGCCGCCCCGCCGGTCTGGCACGACACCTCGGCCCGGCCGACGGCAACCGCGCCGCCGGACGGGTGGATTGCGGGGGCGGCGGCACACTGCGGCGGTCGCGCCGGGTATGGGCCGTCGACTACTCGGCGCCGTGCGGCGGACGGCGGCGCCGCCGGATTCCGGGCCGTGTCGCCCGGACGAGGGAGGACCTTCATGCATCGTCACGCCGCAGCCCGGCGGACCGTCCCCGGGGCAGGCCGGACCGCCGCCCGGCCGGGGCTGCGCACCGCCGCCCCGCTGCTGGCCACGGCGCTGCTCGCCGGGTGCACGTCCGCTGCCGCCACCGATCCCGAGGCCGCCCCCACCCCGGGCGCCTCGTCCGCCCCGGCCACCGCGCCGCCCGCGCAGCAGGCGCCGCAGCTGACCGAGCAGCAGGTGTCCTCCGCCGTGGACAAGATCGACGGCTACGTGCAGGACGCCATGGCGAAGACGGGCGTCCCGGGTGTGTCGCTGGCCGTCGTCTACAAGGACACGGTCATCCACGCGAAGGGCTTCGGAGTCCGCCAGCTCGGCCGGCCGGAGCCGGTCGACCCGGACACGGTGTTCCAGCTCGCCTCGGTCTCCAAGCCGATCTCCTCGACCGTGGTCGCCGGCGTGGTCGGCCAGAAGGCGGTGCAGTGGGACGACCCGGTCACGAAGTACGACCCGGGCTTCGCGCTCGCCGACCCGTGGGTGAGCAGCCACGTGACGATCGCCGACCTCTTCTCGCACCGCAGCGGCCTGCCGGACCACGCCGGAGACCTGCTGGAGGACCTCGGCTACCCGCGCGACTACATCCTCCAGCACCTGCGCGACCAGCCGCTCTCGCCATTCCGCGCGAGCTACGCCTACACCAACTACGGCCTGACCGAGGCGGCCGTGGCCGTGGCCAAGGCCAAGGGAGTGGCCTGGGAGGACCTGGCGGCGGACGTCCTCTACAAGCCGCTGGGCATGAACTCCACCAGCTCCCTGCGCTCCGCCTACGACAGCGCGGCGAACAAGGCCACGCCGCACGTCAAGACCGCCGGCGGCTGGCAGGTCAGCACCACCGAGAACCCGGACCCGCAGTCGCCGGCCGGCGGCGTGAGCTCCACCGCCCAGGACCTCACCCGGTGGATGCGGATGCAGCTCGCGGACGGCGCCTTCGAGGGCAAGCAGGTCGTCGACCCGGCGGGTCTGAACGAGACCCGGGTGCCGCAGATCGTCAGCGCCCCGCCGAGGTCCCCGGCGGGCAACGCCGGCTTCTACGGCCTCGGCTGGAACGTCACCTACGACACCCTGGGCCGGCTCCGGCTGAACCACTCCGGCGGCTTCGACCTGGGCGCGGCCACCGTGGTGACCCTGCTGCCGACCGAACAGCTCGGGATCGTCGTCCTGACCAACGGCCAGCCGATCGGCGTCCCCGAGGCGGTGGCCGAGGAGTTCTTCGACCTCGCCCAGAACGGCCGGGAGACCGTCGACTGGCTCGGCCTGTTCGGCAAGCTCCTGCCCGGCATCGCGGCGCCCGCCTCCTCGCCGACCGACTACGCCAAGCCGCCGGCCGGCGCCACCCCGGCGAGGCCGAACGCGGCCTACACGGGGACGTACGCCAACGGCTACTACGGGCCGATGACGGTGAGCGAGCAGGGCGGCGGGCTGGTGATGACCCTCGGTCCGGACAACCAGCAGTTCCCGCTCCAGCACTACAACGGGGACGTCTTCAGCTACCAGAGCAAGGGCGAGAACGCCGTCGGCCTCACCGGCCTGACCTTCACCATCGGCGCCGACGGGCGGGCCTCGACCGCGGTGGTCGAGCAGTTCAGCCACGAGGGCCTCGGGACCTTCACCCGCAGCGGCTGACCTCGGGACGAGGGGCAGAGGGGGCGCCGTGCCTCCCGCTCCGCTGCTACCGTCGCCGAGTCGCAGTCCCAGTCGAGGAGACGAGCCGCAGCGTGTCGAACGCACCCGTGATCCGCAGCGACGTCCCGGGGTCCTTCTCCCGGGGCGTCTTCCACGAGCGCCATCCCGAACTCGTCCGGCGCCTGCTCGCGGCCCTGCCCTACGGGCCGGTCGAGCGGGCGGCGGTCGAGCGGCTGCTCGTGGAGAGCACGACCGGGGTGCTGGAGCCGCTGGGGGACGGCGCGCCGGACGCCGCCCTGTGGGACGAGTGGGGCGCGGGGCTGTGGGGCACGCCGTGGGAGAAGGCGCCGTTCCTCTGGGCGGAGAGCTACTTCTACCGGCGGCTGCTCGACGCCACCGGGTACTTCCGGCCCGGGGCGTGGCAGGCCGTCGATCCGTTCGCGCCGTTCAAGGGCGCCGAGCTGGCGGGGCCGGCGGTGGACGAGGAACTCGCCGCCCTGAGCGGGCTCGACGGCCTGCCCGAGGCCCGCCGCTCGGAGGCTCTGCTGTCGTCCGCGCTGTGGGGCAACCGGGCGGACCTGAGCTTCGGGCTCACCGCGGGGACCGGCGGGCCGGGCGCGCGCGACCTCGTCGCCGACGACAGCGCGGAGCTGTGGGCCGAACTGGAGCGCACGCCGGGCGGACGGGTCTGCGTCGTCGCGGACAACGCCGGCCGGGAACTGCTGCCGGACCTCGCGCTGATCGACCACCTCCTGGCCGCCGGGCGGGCCGCGCAGGTCGTCCTGCACGTGAAGCCGCAGCCGTACTTCGTCTCGGACGCCACGATGGCCGACGTCCTCGCCGCGCTGCAACGCCTGTGTGCGGCACCGGAGCCGGCCGCCGCGGCGGTGGGCGAGCGGTTGTGGGCGGCGATGGCCGGCGGCACGCTCGTGGTCCGTGCGCACCCGTTCTCCTGCGCGCCGCTGCCGTACGCCGACATGCCCGACGACCTCCGGGCGGAGTTCGCCGGGGCGGCCCTGACGATCCTCAAGGGCGACCTCAACTACCGCCGCCTGGTGGGCGACCGCTGCTGGCCGCCGACCACCGGCTTCGCCGGGACGGCCGGGTACTTCCCGTCCCCCGTCGCAGCCCTGCGGACGCTGAAGTCGGACGTGATCGTGGGCCTCGACGCCCCCACCGTCGCGCGGCTCGACGGCACGGGGACGGCCTGGCGGACGAGCGGGCGCCACGCGGTCGTCCAGGTGCACCGGAAGGGTTAGGCGCGCCCCCTGACCTGGCATCCGCGGTCAGGGGGCGCGGTGGGCGGGGCGGTCAGGAGGAGACGGCCGTCTGCCAGCCGGTGAACGGGCTGTCCGCCTTGGCGTCGGTCTGGCGCCGCAGGTGGAGCCGGGCGTCGGTGCCGAGGGCGAGCACGACCACGCGGCCGGTGGCGTCGGTGGCCAGCGACGGCGCGCCGACGATCACCGAGCCGAGGTCCTGCCAGCTGGTGGTGAAGGCGCCGTCGCCCTCGGTCTGCGTGGCGAGGCTGACGCCGCCCCCGCCGTTGCGCGTCGCGACGACGATGCGACCGTTGGCGGTGACGGTGCTCGGCCCGTCCACGCTGACCGGGCCGCCGGTGGACGAGGAGACGGGGGTCCAGGTGCTGTCGGCCTGCACCCACTGGTTGACGGTCTTCCCGGTGTCGGGGTGCGAGAAGAGGATCTCCTTGCGGCCGCCGGCGGTCTGCGCGATGCCGATCGGGCCGGCCGGGGTGGGCCCGCTGAAGGCGGTGTCGCGGACGAAGGGGCCGTTCTTCGTGCTCTGGTGCCAGTGCAGAAGGTCGTGGCCGGACACCGTGGGGGCGAAGACGTCGATCAGGCCGTCGGTACCCAGGTTCGCCGCGAGGCCGTCCTGGACCCACGCGCCGCGCAGGTCCGCCCAGGTGCCCGGCCAACTGCCGTCCTCCCGCTGGGTGACGGCGCTGACGCCGCCTCCGGCGTTGGGCACGAAGACGGTGAGCGCCCCGTTGGCGTTGGGCGTCACGACGGGCGATCCGATCGTCTCGCCGACATCGTCGGAGTTGGGGTTGCCCAGCGAGGTCCAGGCTCCCCAGCCGCCGCCGACCGAGGTCTGCGCGAGCGTGACGATCTCGTCGTGGTTGTGGTTGCCCTTGTCGTCCGCGAGGCGGAGGCCGAAGACGTGGAGCAGGCCATTGCCGTCCTTGACCACGGTCAGGTAGGGCGCGAACTGCCCGCCGCCGCCCAGGCCCGCCGGGCCGGTCCACGCCCCGCCGCTCGCGGTCTCCTTCCACTGCGAGGGCTGTCCGTCGACCACCGCGAAGGCGTTGAGCAGGCCGTTGCCGTCCTGGGCCGACCAGGTCGTGCCGTTGAACCAGCGCGGGTACGAGCGGAACTCGTACATCGCGTAGTGGTTCTGCCAGCTGGCCGCGTCGCTCTCGTGGAGCTCCGAGTCGTGCGGCAGGTAACCGTCCCTGAAGACGCTCCACTTGGCCGAGGCCTCGCGCGGGTCCACGTTCGCCGGGCGCAGCCGGACGTTGTAGTCGCGGTAGTACCGCAGCAGGACGTTGCCCTGCGCGGGGTGGTAGCCGGCCGCCGCCTCGCCCGCGAAGCGCGCGGCGCCGCGGTGGTCGGAGTTGTCGCCGTAGTTGAGCGGGTCCGTGCGGTAGTCGTAACCGGATTCGTCGTGTCCCCTGCCCAGCGGGTAGACCTTCGGATCCTGCGCGAGCAGGATGCTCGGGTTGTACTGCCCCATCAGGTCGGTGAGGGCGGCGACCAGTTCTCCGTGGGTGTAGGTCTGGTTGTCGTAGGGACGGTAGTCCGGCGTCGTGCCGGAGTCGGCCGGCGCGGTCCGGCACTCCTTGCCGTCCGTGTCCTGGCTGCCCACCGTCCGCTTGGGATTCGGCGTGACGAGGTGCCCGTCCTTGTCGGGGACCGGGCCGATGTAGAGGTCGTCCAGCGAGGTCTCGCCGTCGGCGCCCGGGTCGCCGCTCTGGTAGAGCCGGAAGAAGACGAGGCGCACCGGGTTGGCGGTGCCGCGCAGGGTGTCGACCTCGACGGCCTTGCCGTTGCCGAGCGTGAGCGTGTCGATGGCCCAGTCGTTCGCGACCCCGGCCAGTTCGGCGTGCGCCTCGCGCGCGCCCTCCTCGCGGTGCTGCGCGTAGAGGCACGCGCTCTCCGTCGTGGTGGCCTGCTCGCCCGAGGTCAGGTAGACCGTCGTGGACGGAGCGTCGTACTGGCGGGCGAGGTCGGGGTTCATGAACAGGATGTCGTCGTCCTCGTGGGCGACGATCTGCAGGTAGCCGTTCGTGGGCGGCGCGGTGTCGGCCGATGCCGAGCCGACGAGCGGTGTGATCGTCGCGGCGACCAGCGCCGTGGCGGCGCAGACGGCGGCCCGCCGGAATCCGGAACGCATTGGTGAAGTCCTCCCCGTCGGCGGACCTGGTGGTGTGGAAGATCGTCCGCCGCGGGGGAACTTTTCTGCAGGGTGCGAACAACTGTCAAATTCGGGGTGCGCTCCGCGATTTGCCGAATTGAACCGAAATGGCAGGCTCTCGGCGGTCTTGCGGAAGGGCGGGTCAGAGCGCGAAGTCGAGGCGGACGAACGGGTCGTGGTGGATGCGGTCGAGCGGTACCCCGGCGCGGTACAGGGCCTCGGCCGCGCTCACGATCATCGGGCCGGGGCCGCTGACGTAGGCGTCGCGTCCCCGCCAGGGCCCGGCCGCCGTCAGGGCCGCGGGCAGGCCGGGGGCGGCGCCGGGGGTGTCGTCGTCGTGGACGACCGGCCGCACCGTGAGCCAGGAGTGCTGGTCGGCGAGCCGGTGGAGGGTGTCCAGGCCCAGCGGTCCGTCCGTGCCGCGCGTGCCCACGAAGACGTCGGTCCGCCGCCGGACCCCGTCCAGGACGGCCTGTTCGAGGAGGGCGAGGACCGGTGCGAGGCCGGTGCCGCCCGCGACGCAGACGACGTCCCGGCTCACGGCCGGGTCGAGGACCATGTCGCCGAGCGGCCGGCCGAGCCGGAGGACGTCGTCGACCCTCGCGCGCTGCACCAGGGCGGTGCTGACCGGACCGCCGGGGACGGCGCGGACGTGGAAGGTGAGGGTCCCGTCCGGGCGCCGGGCGTTGGCGGGGGAGAAGTAGCGCCAGCTCTTCGGCCACCACGGCGTCGACAGGCTCACGAACTGCCCGCCGGTGTACGGGTACGGCAGGTCGGTCCGCACGGTGATCTCCGCGAGGTCGCGGCCATGTCGCCGATGGTCCACGACGCGGGCGTCCCAGGCGGCCGGATGCTCGGCGGCGTCGGCCGTGGCGGCCCCGTCCATGACTCCGGCGGCCGCGGTGTAGGCGCGGGTCCAGGCCGCCGCGACGGCCGGGGTCCAGGCGGAGCCGGCGAAGTGCTCCAGCGTGGCGAGCAGGCACTCGCCGACCGCCGCGTAGTGTGCGCTGACAGCGCCGAACTTGCGGTGGTCGCGGCCCAGTTCGGAGCAGAACCGGACGAGGGTCGCGGGCTCGTCCACCAGGTCGACGACGAGCATCAGCGCGCGCACCAGCTTGTCGTGCTGGACCTCCATGTGTTCCGGGAAGAGCTCGCGGACCTGGGGGTAGCGCTGGAACAGGGTCGCGTAGAAGTGGCCGGGGAGGTCGGCGGCGTACGGCTCGACGGCGGCCCGGCTCGCCCGCAGCAGCGAGATCTCGTACGGGGAGACGATCGCCTCTGAGGCGTGGTCAGGAGAATTCATCGGTTCGGCTGGGTTTCTGATCGGGTATTGGGCGCGAAGGGTCACGCGTATCTCTTCGGTTGAATTCTTTGCGTTCTTCGCGGGGGTGGGCGAGGTGGTGGGTAAAAAAATCGGCCTATCTTGTCCATGGGCCCGATCGGATGTGCAAGTCGATGGGGTGAATGATGTGTGAAGCGAGATACTGGCTCGTAGTGGCCTGGGGTGGTAGGGTCCGCCCGCGCGAGCGGCAATTGCGGAACCTGCCTGAACAATCCCGGCGTCCGGTTGCCGTACGGGGCGGTAGCTTCGCCGGGGCGGCCGGAAATAACAATTCGCTCTCGGGGGCCGTCCGGGGCTGTCCGAAATTCCCCTGCAGGTCCTACGCTGCGGCGCGTGTCGATATTCCGAAGGCTCCGCGCTTCCGGTCCGCGGGTGCGGCCGGAACTCGATGACGTGCAACTCGGCCGCGTCCGGCGGCAAATGAATTCCGCCGGGCGGC
This sequence comes from Kitasatospora sp. NPDC048722, assembly GCF_040650235.1. Lineage (NCBI taxonomy): Bacteria > Bacillati > Actinomycetota > Actinomycetes > Kitasatosporales > Streptomycetaceae > Kitasatospora > Kitasatospora sp. NPDC048722. Next base: position 63,322 of record NZ_JBEZGX010000026.1, on the reverse strand, counting down.
TGGGGCCGGACGACATCCAGATCGACCAGGTCGACCGGCTGCTCCAGGAGTCCGCACGGGACCCGGACCGCCGGGCGCACCGCTTCGCCGTGCTCGCCGAGACCGCCGCGCCCACGGCGTTCGCGCGGTCCTGGCGGCTGCGCCGGCGCGGCTCGGACCCGATGGTGTTCGAGGGCTGGGTGGAGCTGGTCCGCGGCCGGGCCGCCGGGCGGATGGACGACGCCAGGGCGGCCGCCGACCACTGCTACCGCGCCGCCGAGCTCTCGCCGGCCGATCCCCTCCCCTGGGTGGTGCTGCTCGGGATCCTGCGCCTCATGCGGGCGGAGCCGCACCAGCTGTACGCCGTCTGGCGGGAGGTGACCGCGCGCGACCCCTGGAACCGCGAGGCCCACCTGCAGATGCTGCGCTACCTCTCGCCGGAGGAGTGCGGCTCGCGCAGCGGCCAGCTCGACTTCGTGGAGACCCTCCGGGCCTCGGCGCCGCCGGTCTCGCCGTCCGTGGGCGTGGAACTCGCGGCCCTCGTCGACGAGCACGACCGCACCGCCGCCAGGGGCGGCGTCGAGGCGCTGCTGGCCCGCCGTCTCTGGACGAACAGCCGGGCCGCCGGCGCCCTGGACACGGCCCTCGCCACCTGGCCGCGCGAGGGCTACCTGCGGCACGCCGCGGCCCTGGCCGACCTGAACCTGCTGGCCTACGCGCTCGTCCAGGCCGGCCGCGTCCGCGAGGGCGGCGCCGTGTTCGGGGCGATCGGCGACACCGTCACCGCGTGGCCGTGGTCGCTCGACGGCGACCCGGTCGAGCGGTTCACGTACTGGCAGGCGAAGGCGCTCTGAGGCCCGCGGCTCAGGCCTGCCGGGCCAGGGCGTCGCAGATCCGGTCCAGGTAGGACTCGCTGTTCGCGGACATGGTCCTGCCGCCGGACGTCGGGACCAGCGTCAGCGGGTCGTCGGTGCGCGGCGTGTCCAGGGTGAGGACGTCGCCGAAGCCCGGGGCCGCCTTGTCGCGGTTGGTCAGCGGGGGGAGGTTCCAGCGCTGCTCGATCGTCTTGAGCACCGAGGTGTGGTCCAGCGGGGTGTCGCCGGCGGGGCGGTGGACCGTCCCGGCGGGGATCAGGGGCGAGATCAGCACCGCGGGCACGCGGACGCCGAAGCGGGTGAAGTCGAAGCCGAACTCGCCCTGGGCGCCGTCGGGCGGGACCGCGCCGGAGGGCGGGGGCACGTGGTCGTAGCAGCCGCCGTGCTCGTCGTAGGTGATGAGGAGCAGGGTCCTGTTCCAGTCCGGCCCGGTGCGCAGCGCCGTGTAGACGTCGAGCATCAGCTGTTCGCCGTGCGACACGTCGTGCACCGGGTGCTGGTCGTTGCCGGCCAGGCCCCAGTCGGGTTCGAGGAAGATGAAGCCCTTGGGGAGGGTGCCGGTCCTGGCGGCGTTGCGGAACTGGGAGAAGCCGCCGAAGTGGCTCGGGTCGGCCTGGGTCGTGTCCGGGAAGTCGAAGCGGGTCAGCTGCTTGCCGTCGCTGTAGATCGCCCAGTCCGTGCCGTTCTTGCCGAGCAGGCCGAAGATGCTCGGGAAGTCGAACGGGGGCGTGCCGGCCTGCTGGTGGTCGTCCATCCGGCCCTGGCTGGTGCCGGCCAGGGCGAACGCCCGGTTGGGCAGGGTCTCGGTGGGCACGGAGCTGAACCAGTGGTCGCAGACCGCGTAGCCGCGCGCCAGGCCGGACAGGACGGGCAGGGCGTCGGGGGTGTAGCAGCCCATGATGTTCCCGGGCCCGGTGCCGGGGCGGACCGTCCGGCCGTGCAGCGGGTCGAACTGCAGGGCGTCGACGAAGCTCCGCACGAAGCCCGTCATGGTCGCGGCGGGGGCCGGGGTGCCGGGGTCGGCCGTCCCGAACAGCTGCGTGTTGGTCGGCGCGTAGCCCTCGCGGGGGTCTGCGCCGGGCATGAAGTACGCGTCGGGGGTGGTGCGGAGGATCCCGAAGACGGTGTGCTCGCCGTCGGGCCCGGCGTTGCTCTCGTCGCCCTTCAGACCCTCGAAGTGCACCCCGGACGGGGTCTTCCGGTCGGGGTAGAGGAAGCCCAGCATGTGGTCGAAGGAGCGGTTCTCCTGCATCAGGACCACGAGGTGGTCGATCTGGTCCAACCGGCCGTTGTTCGACATGGACGGTCTCCTGCCACGCGCGGGTGAAGCGGCGGACGGACTCACGTCGAGGCGCACGGCGGACGACTTGGGCCTCCCCGCTCGGAATGTCGTCCCGGTGTCCGGGTACGGGCGGCCACGTCTCCCACTATAGGCCGGGCGGGTGAAGGCCACGAGCCGTGCGCGGCCCCCACCCGCGCAGGTCGGCGGCGGACTCGATGGGGCATCAGGACCCGGACCGGCCCGCGATCGGGTCCGTGGCGCCCGTGATCAGGTCCGCCGCCTTCTCCGCCGCCATGATCGTGGGCGCGTTGGTGTTCCCGCGCGGCACCGCCGGGAACACGGACGCGTCGACCACCCGCAGGGCCGCCACGCCGTACACCCGCAGCTGCGGGTCGACGACGGCGCCGATCGCGCAGCTCGACGTCGGGTGGTACAGCGTCTGGCCGGCGCGCCGCGCCCACGCGAGGAGATCGGCGTCCGAGCCCGACCGGGGCGGCGCGTCCCCGTACGTCCCGGTGGCGACATCGGTCACCGCCCGCTGCGCCGCGATCTCCAGGGCGATCCTCGTCCCGGCGACGATCGCCGCCCGGTCCTCCTCCGTCGTCAGGTAGTTGTGGACGATCCGCGGCGCGGCGTCCGGCCGCGGCGAGCGCAGTGTCACCGCGCCGCGGCTGGTCGGGGCGAGGACGCACGGGCCGAAGGCGAACCCGTGCTCGGTGGCGGCCCCCAGCCCCTCCTGGTGGAACAGTCCCGGGGCGGCGTGGAACTGGATGTCCGGGGCGTCCAGGTCGTCGCGGCTGCGGAAGAAGCCGCCGGCCTCGGCGACGTTGGAGGTGAGCGGGCCGCGCCCCGCCGTCTCCAGCAGGGCGGTGTTCTCCGGGCTCGCCGCGCTGACCAGCGAGTCCACGCAGGTGCGGAAGTTGAGCATCGCCATGTAGTGGTCCTGCAGCCCCCGGCCGACGGGCAGGTCGCGCACGACCTCGATCCCGAGGGCGGACAGGGCGGCGCCCGGCCCGATCCCCGACAGCATCAGCAGTTTCGGCGAGCCGTACGCCCCGGCCGACAGGACGACCTCCCGCTCGGCGCGCACGACCCCGACGACCCCACCTCGCTCGACCGCCACGCCCACCGCCCGGCCGCCCTCGACCACCACGCGGTGCGCGCGGGCGCCGGCGAGCACCGTGAGGTTCAGCCGCCCGAGGACCGGGTGCAGGTAGGCGACGGCCGCGCTGCACCGCAGGCCGCCACGCTGCGTCACCTGGTAGCGCCCGACGCCGAACTGCGTCGCGCCGTTGAAGTCGTCGTTCGCCTTGTACCCGGCCTGCCCGGCGGCCTGGAGGAAGGCCGAGGCGAGCGGGTGTCCGGAGCGTCCGTCGCTCACGGTCAGCGGTCCGCCGACGCCGTGGAACTCGTCCTCGCCGCGTTCGTTGTCCTCCGCGTGCCGGAAGTACGGCAGCACCTCGTCGTACGACCAGCCGGTGGCCCCGGCCGCCGCCCAGCCGTCGTAGTCGGCGCGGGCGCCCCGGACGTAGATCATCGCGTTGAGCGAGCTGCAGCCGCCGAACGTCCGGCCCCGGGGCAGGTAGACCCGCCGCCCGCCGAGACCCGGCTCGGGTTCGGAGTCGAAGTCCCAGTCGACATCCGACTTGAACAACTGCGGGAACGCGACCGGCACGTGGATCTCCTGCGCGGTGTCCGGGCCGCCCGCCTCGACCACCGCCACCCGGACGTCCGGGTCCTCGGACAGCCGTGCCGCCAGCACGCAGCCCGCGGAACCGGCGCCGACGATGACGTAGTCGTAGGTGCTGCTGCTCATGCCAACCCCTTTGAGAGAAGGACGTGTTGGGTCCGGGGAGTCCGTGCCGGAACCGAGCCGGTCGGCCAGTATCCGCTCTCGCCGCGTCCCGTCATAGACGGTGAACCGGTCAACCGCGGCCGGGGCGGCGTGTTCATGCCGCGAGGCTTCCGCGAACCGTCGGCCGCGTGTAACTTCTCCGCCACCCGGCTACCGGCCGGTAGCCATCTGGCTGCCCGACAGTCTCCGCTGCCGGATCGTCCGCCGGAGTTGTCCATACTTCTCGGAGGCCTCACGTGTCACCAGTCACCCGCCGCACCTTCCTCGGCTCGGCCGCCGCCCTCGGCGCGGCCATCGGCCTGGACGCCGCCCTGCCCGGCGCGGTGCCGAGCGCCTCCGCCGCCCCGACCGGCACGATCCGCGACGTCAAGCACGTCGTGGTGCTCATGCAGGAGAACCGCAGCTTCGACCACTACTTCGGCGCGCTCAAGGGCGTGCGCGGCTTCGGCGACCGCACCGCGATCCAGATCGCGGGCGGCACCAGCGTCTTCAACCAGCCCAACGGCAGCGGCCGGCAGTACCCGTGGCAGCTCAGCAGGACCAGCACGTGGTGGTGGGGCGTCAGCGGCGAGCAGCTCGCGCAGTGCGACGGCTCGCTCGACCACTCGTGGTCCACCCAGCACCAGGCGTGGAACAACGGGAGGATGGACTCCTGGATCGCCGCCAAGGGCTCGGACAGGACCATGGGCTTCATGGCCCGCGAGGACATACCGTTCCACTACGCGCTCGCCGACGCCTACACCGTGTGCGACGCGTACCACTGCTCGATCCTCTCGGCCACCGGCCCCAACCGCACCTACCTGTGGTCCGGCCAGATCGACCCGGCCGGCACCGCCGGCGGCCCCGCCTACGACGGCGGCGACGAGAAGGGCCTGCGCTGGCAGACCTACGCCGAGGCGCTGCAGAACGCGGGCGTCAGCTGGAGGGTCTACCAGAACGCGAGCGACAACTACGGCGACAACGCCCTGGCGTACTTCAACCAGTTCACCAGCGCCCCGAGTTCGAGCCCGCTCGCCCAGCGCGGCATGGCCTCGGTGCCAAGCACCGGCTCCACGCCGGACGACATCGCCGCCGCGATCCGGGCCGACTCGGTCGCCGGCACGCTGCCCCAGGTGTCCTGGGTGGTGCCCAACCAGCTGTTCTCCGAGCACCCGGACGGCCCGCCGGAGAACGGCGCGCACTTCGTCAATCTCGTGGTGCAGGCCCTCGCGGCGAACCCGGACGTCTTCAACTCGACCGTCCTGTTCCTCAACTACGACGAGAACGACGGCTTCTTCGACCACGTGCCCCCGCCCGTCGCCCCGGCCGGCACCGCCGGCGAGTTCTACAACGGCACCAACATCGGCCTCGGCTTCCGCGTCCCGATGGTCGTGGTCTCGCCGTGGAGCCGCGGCGGCTTCGTCGACTCCCGCGTCTACGACCACACGTCCGTGCTGCGCTTCCTGGAGACCTGGACCGCCGCCATCGGCACCCCCGCCGTCTGCCCGAACATCAGCACCTGGCGCCGCCAGGTCTGCGGAGACCTCACCGGCGCCTTCGACTTCACCAGCCCCGTCTACGGCGTGCCCGCGCTGCCCGACACCAGTGCCACCATCAGCCAGGCCACCGCCAACCTGCAGATCAACCCGGCCCCGGGCACCAACTCCATGCCCGTCCAGGAGTCCGGCACCAAGCCCGCCCGCGCGCTGCCCTACCAGCCGAACGCGTGGGTCGACCGGATCGAGTACGACGCGAACAACCAGATCCTGCTCTGGATCGACATGGCCAACCAGGGCCCGCAGGCCACGGCCTGGGCGCACTACTCGATCCACGCCAACGCCTACCGCAGCGGCGGCCCGTGGCAGTACACCGTCGCCCCCTACGACGCCGCCTCCGGCACCGACGGGCGCGCGAGCGACTACTTCAACATCGGTGCCACCTACGGCAACGGCCAGTACGACCTCACCGTGCTGGGCCCCAACCGCTTCCTGCGCCGCTTCACCGGCAACGCCACCGGCGCCGGCAGGACCGCGGAGGCCACCACCTCCTACGCGCCGGCGCCGGACACCGGCAAGCCGGCCGTGTGGTTCACGATGACCAACACCGGCACCGGCACCGTCACGTTCACCATCACCGCCACCAACTACCGCACCGGCACCTGGACCTACCAGGTCGCCCCGGGTGCCACCGTCAGCGACTACTTCAACGCGGTCACGATCGCCCGGGGCTGGTACGACTTCACCGTCACCGTGAGCAGCGACCAGTCCTGGACCCGCCGCGCGACCGGCCACATCGAGACGGGCGCCGCCAGCGTCAGCGGCTGACCCGCACGCGACGGGCGACGGGCCCCGCCGGGGGTCCCGTCGCCCGGCACTAACAGCCGGTGACCCTCCGGCCCGTGGCCACGACGACGCTCGCGCAGGCCCCGCCCAGGAGAGCGCCGGCGACGACGTCGCCCGGGTAGTGGACGCCGGTGTGGACGCGGGAGTAGCCGACGGCGCAGGCGAGGAGCCCCAGGGGGGTGGCGGTGGCGGGCAGGACCGTGCCCACGGCCGTGGCCAGGGCGAAGGCCGAGGCGGTGTGTCCGGAGGGGAAGGACGCCGAGACCGGCATCCGGACGTGGCGGCCGGCGATCACCTTGGCGGCGTCGCGGTCCGGGCGCGGGCGGCGCACCAGTTCCTTGCCGAGGAGGTTCGCGGTGAAGGAGGCCAGGCCGACGGCCGCCGCGCCCGCGAGTCCCGCGCGGCGGTACCGGCCGGGGGCGAGGAGCAGGGCCGCCACGATCGACAGGTTGATCTTCGAGTGGTCGGCGGCGGCGGAGAGCCGCCGCAGGCCGGCGTCGAGCGCGGGCGTGTCGGTCGCGGCGACGGCGGCGTAGACGGCGCGGTCGACGGCCGTCAGGTCGTGCAGGACGGTGCCGGGGGGACGCGTGGTCATGCGCGGGCCTCCGTCCGGGCGAACGCGAGGCGGGTGACGTCGCGCCAGTCCAGGCGGGGGGCGTGCGGCTGTTGGGCCGGATCGGCGCCGGGGCGGTCGCGCGGGACGCGCACCCGCAGGGCGCCGCCGGCGAGCGAGCAGACGACCGGGGTCGGCAGGGTCAGCGCCTCGCCGTCGACGGCGACGGGGATCTCGGGCGCGTCCGCGTGCACGGTGACCCGCCGCGCCGACAGCACGGTCAGGCCGGTGGCCCGTTCACCGCGCAGGGCGAGCTCGGCGGCCTGGGCGGCGCTGTCGACACGGATGCCGAGGACGCCGAGGACGCCCTGGTCCAGGCGCGGGCGGCGGCCGAGGCCGACGGGGTCGGCCCTGGCGTAGGGGTTGTTGCTGACGAGCAGCGCCTGCGGCGCCTCGAGCCGCCGTCCGCCCGCGTCGGCGGTCAGGTGCGGGCCGTCGGCACCCATCAGGAGGTCCGGCAGGGCGTCCAGGGCGGTGGCGGTCTTGGCGTCGCGGTACTCCGGGCTCTGGACGATGGCCGCGTAGGCGCCGAAGGAGACGGTGTTGACGAAGGGCCGGTCACCGACCCGGCCCAGGTCCACGGTGAGCTCGACGCCGTCGCGCAGCGCGTCCAGGCAGGTGGCGGGGTCGTCGCGGTCGAGGCCGAGGTCCATCGCGAAGTGGTTGCGGGTGCCGGCGGAGACGACGAGGAACGGCAGCCCGTGCTCGACGGCGACCGCCGCGACCAGGGCCTGGGTGCCGTCGCCGCCCGCGACGCCGAGCAGGTCGGCGCCGTCGGCGACGGCCTGGCGGGCGAGGCCGGCGACGTCCTGCTCCGCGGAGGTGTCGAGCAGGATCACCTCGGCGCCCAGTTCCTCGGCCCGCTCCGCGAGCCGGAAGCGCTCGACCTTGCCGCCGCCGGACTTCGGGTTCATGATCAGCACCGGCCGCCGCGGCGGCGGGGTCTCCCGGACGGGCATCGGCTTCGGCGGCCGGGCCGCCCACAGCGCGGCGCGGGCGCAGGCGAGCGCGGCGAGCCACAGCAGCAGGACGATCACCGAGAGCAGCAGCGTGTGCGCGTGGAACGCCAGCACGACGACGGCGACCGGCGCCCCGACGGCCAGGACGACGCCGACGGCGCGCAGGACGCCGCGCCGGGCGATCGCCCACCACACGCCGATCGCCGTCACCGCCAGCCCGGCGAGCTCGGCGACCACCGTGAGCACCCCTTGCAGGCCGGTGAACGCGATCGCGACGACGGCCGCCACCGCGCACAGCAGCGCGGCCCGCGCGAGCAGGCGCGCAATGGGGTCCGGGCCGTCCGCTCCGCCCGCACGCTCCGCGCGTTCGACGACGTCCGTCATCCGCACCCCTTCGTCGGCCTTGTGCTCCTCGGCTCCGGACACGGTAACCGGCGCCGCCGCCGACGGCACGCTGAACGGGCCCAGGTGGTGGTTGTGGCGGCGGCTCGGCGACCGTGTCGCACGGAAGCGGCTCGCCCCCGTCGCCCGGCGGAGCACCGCTGCGCGGTGTTGTCCACAGGCGCGGGAATTGAGTCGCCGTCACGTGGTGCTTCGGCAAACCTGCGGGGCGGTCGACCTGCCGAGTCCGTGGAGCGTGCCGGTGCCGACCCAAGCCGAGACCGGGTCCTTCGTCGCGGACGGTTCCGTTCGCGTCCCGGGTGCCGTACCCCGGGCCACGGTGGGCGGGTGCCGCGCTCAGCTGTGGGCGGCGATCGGCTGTTCGCCCGACGACCCCGGGACGTGGACGGGACCTCGACGGTTGCGCTCCGTCCCCGGTCGGGCGGGCGGTGCCGGCGGGCCCGCGTCGCTCCTGAAGGCCTGACCGGTGCGGTGGCCGATCGCCCGACCGCCTACCATCGGCGGGTTGCCGATGGTGAGGACGGGGAGCTGATGGGTGGTCTGGGGCGGCTGATAGGTGTGGCGGCCGAGCGGGGCGAGGCCGGGTTGCAGGCCGGCTGGCAGGCCGCGCTGCGCGGCGGCCGGTCGGTGGCGGGCGGACGCTGGGCGCTCACGGCGCTCACGTCCGTCGCGCCGCCGCCCGTGCCCGCCACCGAGCCGTGGAAGCTTTCGGTCGGCACGCTGCTCGGGCGGCACCCCCGCACCCCCGCCGCGGTGCACAAGCTGCTCGGACTCCTCGACGGTGTCGGCGCCGTGCACCTGGGCCCGGTGAAGGCCGGGTTCGACGGCGAGGAGATCGAGTGGGACAAGGTCGTGGAGGTGCAGACCCGCAACGCCTTCGAGGTGCTGACCACCACCGCCCTGGAGCAGGAGGTCGACAAGGTCCGCGAGTTCCTGCCGCCGGTGCCCGGCCGCAAGTGGGCCGTCACCAGGATCGGCGAGGCGCTGGCCACGGTCGTCCTCGCGGCGCTGGAGCGCGGGTCGGTCGAGCAGCGCCTGGACGAACTGGCCGTGCCCGCCCGGATCGTGTACCGCGGCCTGCTCGGCCGGCAGCGCACCCTGGACGCGGGCTGCTTCGCCGTCGCCGCGCTCGTCGTGTCCGGCCAGGTCGGGGAGAGCCTGATCGCGTCCGCCCGCTGCCGCGGCATCCCCGTGCGGCCCGCGGAGGAGCCCGTCAAGCCGGCTCGGGCGGCTCACGTCGCGGCCCTGCGGGAGCGCACGGACGCCGTCGCGCGGCTGCTGAGCCGGATCGAGCAGCCGGGCGAGGGGACGGAGCCGGACCCGATCGGGGCTCCGGAGCCGGTGGCCGCGCTGGGGGCTTCGACGGTGTCGCTCGTCAAGGCCCCGGGCGCCCCGGCCGAAGGGCCGGCTCCTGTCCCCGAACGGTGAGGCGGTGGGCGTCCTCGCCGGCCTGAAGCAGCGGCTCAGTCCGTGAAGACGTACGCCACCAGGCTGGTCACGCCCGAGGCGGCCGTCAGAGCGAGCAGAACCACCACGCCCCACCCGGCGAAGCGCTCGGGCAACGCCCTGCGCCGGCCGGCCGTGCGGCGGGGCGCGACGATCCGGACGGCATGGCCGATGCCGAGGCCGCCGCCGATGACGGTGAACAGGCCGAAGCAGGTACCGAGGACGCGGACCGCGGTGTGGGCCACGCCCACGCGGTAGGTGGTGTCCTCGGAGGGGACGTACTGGACGGGGACGCGGGCGTGGGCCGGCAGGGACCCGTCGTAGGACGTCGGCACGGCGGCGGCGCCCGAGTCGGGGGTGAACGTGCCGAAGCAGGTGGTGTGGGCCTGTTTGCCGCTGCCCTCGGTGATGCAGCCCGAGACGGCCAGCAGGCCGGGCTCCCCGGCGAGCCGGAGCGGGTACTCGATGGTGAGCACGCACACGGTGGCCATCGCCGCGCCGGCCAGCATCATGACGAGCCCCGCCAGCGCGACGAGCGGCGCGACGGCCCACCGTCCCGCCCGGGTCCTGGGATCCTTCAGCTGCACCGTTCTCCCGTTCTCCACCCGAAACGATGTCGGAACCCGACATGATGTCGGATGGCCGGGCCGGGCGGAACCGGGCCCCGGCCACGGTCGGAGGACCCTGTGCGGGGGCGTCCGGTCGGGACGCCCCCGCAGCGGTGTCACTGCATCAGTGCCAGCCGCACGCCGAAGCCGATCAGCAGCACGCCCGTGACCTGCTCGATGCGGCTGCGGACCTTCGGGCGGCGCAGGAAGGCGCCGAAGCGGTCGACGGTGACGGTGTAGAGGCCGAACCACAGCAGGTACAGCACCACGAACTCCGCCGAGAGCACGAGCGCCCGGCCCAGCGTGTGACCGGTCGTGGGGAGGAACTGCGGCAGGAAGGTGACGAAGAACAGCGCCACCTTCGGGTTGAGCGCGTTCGACAGGAAGCCCTGCCGCACGTACGTCAGCCACGTGCTCCCGGCCGCGTCCGGTGCCGCCGCGTCGGCCGTCGCCCGTGCCGACTTCCGGGCGGCGCGCAGCGTGCCGATGCCCATCCACACCAGGTACAGCGTCCCGACGGTCTTCAGCACGGTGAACGCCACGGCGGACGCGATCAGGAGCGACGACACCCCCAGCGACGCGGCCGACACGTGCACGCTGAGCCCCAGCATGCCGCCGAGCGTGGTGTACAGGCCGGCGCCCCGGCCGCCGACCAGGGCGTTGCGGGTGATCAGTGCCTGGTCGGGGCCGGGGATCATGATGAGGACGAGCGCGGCGACGGCGAACGTCAGCATGCCGCCGCCCGGACGTTCCGCAGGACGGCCGCGTGCTGCCGTTCGCGGAAGTAGAAGTGGCCCCCGGGGAAGAGCCGGACCGGGACCGGCCCGGCGTCGGTGTGCCGATCCCAGGCGGTGAGCTGCTCCCTGGAGATGAGGTCGCGGTCGCCGCCGAGCACCGTGAACGGTACGGGCAGCGGCGGCCGCTCGTGCCACCGGTAGGTCTCCAGGATCCGGTAGTCCGCCCGCAGCCCGGCCGCCGAGAGCCGCGCCAGCTCGGGGTCGGCCAGGAGCTCTTCGGGGATGCCGCCGTGCCGCTCGTTCACGGCGCTGAGCAGCTCCGTGTCGGGCAGGAGGTGGAACCCCTGCTCGTGCCGGGCGAGTTCGGGTGCCGGGTAGCCGGAGAGGATCAGCCGCTCCGGCAGTGGACGGCCCAACTCGATGAGCCGGTGGGTGAGTTCGTAGCACACGAGGGCGCCGAAGCTGTGCCCGAAGAACACGAAGGGGGTGCTGAGCGGCAGCTCCTTCGCGAGCTGGTCGACGAGGTCGGCCATCGACGCGCACGGTTGCTCGTCGAGCCGGGAGCCCCGGCCGGGCAGCTGGACGGCCAGGACGTTCAGGCCTTCCAGCTGCCGGCCCCACCGGACGTACTCGGCGGCGGAACCGCCTCCGTGCGGGAAGCAGTACAGGGTGCGCGGCCCGGACGGGCCCGGTGCCCTGATGGTCCACTGGGGGGTGTGCGGTTCCGCCATGCCGGTCACGTCACTTCACCTCGGCCGTTCCGGCGGCGACGACGTCCGCCTCGGTGCCGGCCGACGCCAGGTACTCGGCCAGGCCCTCGATCGTCGGGTGCTCCAGGATCTCCTTGGGCCGCACCCGCCGGCGCAGCTTCGTCCCGAGGTCGGCCGCCAGCACCAGGGTGGTGGCCGAGTCGACGCCGAGCGCCGTCAGCGGGAGGTCGGTGCCGACCTCCTCGACCGCGATGTCCAGCAGTTCCGCGATGTAGTCGGCGAGCCACTCGACGAGCCTGTCGCGTGTCACACGTCCTCCTGGGGTGCGTCGGATGCGGTGGAAGCGGTCGCCGGCACGTCGAGCGGGTTCGCCGGGCCGAGCTGCGGTTCGAACCACGCGTCCACGTCGGCCACCGTCGAGTTCTGCAGGACGACGGCGACCGGCACCTCGATGCCGAAGGTGCGCTGCAGGGAGACGGCGATCCGGGCCGCGAGCAGCGAGTCGCCGCCCGCCTCCAGGAAGTCGTCGGCGAGGTCGATCTGGTTCACGCCGAGGATCGAGCGGTAGATCTCGACGAGCTTCGCCTGCCGGTCGGTGACCGGCGGACGCACCGGCCGTCCGCGCTGCACGCCCCGGGCGCCGGCCTTGGCGAGGACCGAGCGGTCGATCTTGCCGGTGGCGCTGAGCGGCATCCGCTCCAGCGGGCTGAGCCGCGCCGGGACCATGTGCTTGGGCAGGTGCGCGGCCGCGTGCGCCAGTAGCGCGTCGCGGTCGAAGCGCCGCTGCTCCGCGGGGCCTTCGGCGGCCAGGACGTCGAAGCCGACCGCGGCCGGTCCGTCGCCGTCGCGGGTGAGCACCGCCGTGTCGCCGTACCCGCACTCGGTGAGCAGCCCGGCCCACTGGGGGCAGTCGAGCAGCGGGTGGCCCCAGGTGCGGAACTCGGTGTCCGTCCAGCCGTCGAAGCCCTGCTGGAGACCCATGGTGAGGTCGAACCACGGGTGCATGGCGGTCTGTTCGACCATCAGCAGCAGGCCGCCGGGGGCGAGGACGGAGCGCAGGGTGCCGAGGCTGGTGGCGATGTCCCGGGTGTCGTGCAGGACGCTGGCGGCGATCACGAGGTCGGCCGACAGGCCGTCGTGGCCCTGGAGTTCGGGCTCCTGGTCGAGGTTGAACAGCCCGTAGCGGACGAACTCGTGCTCCCCGAAGTTCTCCTGGGCGCGGTCGGTGAAGTAGGTCGAGATGTCGGTGAACAGGTAGTCGGTGCGGTCGGCGGGCAGTAGCGGCAGCAGGTGCTGCGTGAGCGTGCCGTAGCCGCCGCCGACCTCGACGACGCGCAGCGGACGGTCCGCCGGCCAGTCGGCGACGAGCCGGGCCACCGCCTCGGTGGCGACGGCGTAGGCGGGGCCGAACAGGCGGGCGTACACCTCGGGCGTGCGGTCCGAGGCGTAGAGCTCGGCCGAGTGCAGGGACTGGGTGAGGATGGCGGCGACGTTGCCGGCCAGCGAGAGCATCCAGTCGATGAGGTCCGCGGGCACGTCCAGGGTGCCGCCGAGCGCGGTGCGGGCGGCCTCGGCGACGGCGCCGGGGACGGACGGCGGGAACTCGACGGCCACTTCGAGGCCGTCCTCGGTCGTGCGCAGGTCGCCGTGGCGCACGAGGGCGTCGGTGGCGCGGGCCAGCCAGCGTTCGTAGCGGGGGGCCACGCCGGCCGCGGTGGCGGCGGACGGGTCGAAGCGCTCGCCGGGCAGGTGGGGCAGGCCGAGGGTGCGGAACGCGACGGCTGCGGCCGCGGCGTGCAGGTCGTCGAGCGCGGACCAGGCGCCGAGCAGGGTGGCGGCGTCGGGGCCGGGGGCGGCGAAGGTCGCGGCCGAGGCGAGGGCCGCTCGGCGGCGGTCGGTCTCGGTGGCGTCCGCCGTCTCGGTGACCAGCAGGGAGCCGTCGGCGCGGTCCGGTACGACGTAGCCGAGCAGGCGCGCGTTGGTCGGGTCGTCGGCGGACTTGACGACGACGGCGTTCTCCACGCCGGGGTGGCGCTGGAGGACGGCCTCGACCTCGCCGCACTCGATGCGGTGGCCGCCGATCTTGACCTGGCCGTCCCGGCGGCCGAGGAACTGGAGCACCCCGTCCGGCAGGTAGCGGCCGAAGTCGCCGGTGCGGTAGAGCCGTTCGCCGGTGCGCGGGTGGTGGACGAAGCCGGCCGCGGTGCGCTCGGGGTCGCGGAAGTAGCCGCGGGCGAGGCCGGCGCCGGCGATGTACAGCTCGCCGGGCACCCACACCGGGCACGGCTCCATGCGCTCGTCGAGCACGTGGAAGGCCTGGTTGCGCAGCGGCCTGCCGTACGGGACGCTCGGGCAGCCCTCGGGGACCTCGTCGGCCGGGTGCCAGTTGGACCAGATGGACGCCTCGGTGGCACCGCCGAGGCTGATCACGCGGGCCTCGGGCCACAGCGCGAGGATGCGCTCGGGCAGGTCCAGCGGGATCCAGTCGCCGCTGAGCAGGACCAGGCGCAGGCCCTCGGGGACCTCGCCGGTGAGCTCGACGTGGTCGACGAGCATCTGCATCTGGGCCGGGACGGAGTTCCACACGGTGACGCCGTGCCGGGCCATCAGCTCGGCCCAGTGGCTCGGCTCGCGGCGCTTGTCCTCGTCGGGCAGCACGAGGGCGCCGCCGGCGAGGAAGGTGCCGAAGAGGTCGTAGACCGAGAGGTCGAAGCCGAGGTCGGCGAGGCCGAACACGCGGTCCCCCGGGCCGACGCCGAAGCGCTCGTTGATGTCGGCGACGGTGTTGAGCGCGGCCCGGTGCTCGATCATGACGCCCTTGGGGCGCCCGGTCGAGCCGGAGGTGTAGAGGACGTAGGCGAGGTCCTCGGGCCGGGCGGCGTCCGCCGGGACGGCCGGGTCGGCGGCGCCCTCGACGTCCAGCCTCGGCAGACCCTCGGGCCAGTCCGGCGCGTCCAGGTGCGCGGAGTCCGTCACGACGGCGAGCGCCTCGCCGTCGGTCAGCAGCGCCGACCGACGGGCGGGTGGCAGCGCGGGGCCGACGGGCAGGTAGGCGGCCGAGGCGAGCAGCACGCCGTGGGCGGCGGCGACCTGGTCCGGGCCCTTGGGCAGGGTGATGCCGACCAGGCGGTCGCGCAGCTCGGTGCCGTCGGCGGTGCGCCGGACCCGTTCGGCGACGGACGCGGCCTGCTCGGCGAGGCGGCCGTAGGTGACCGTCCCGGAGCCGTGGATCACGGCGGGCCGCTCCGGGTGCTCGGCGGCGCCCTTCAGCAGGCCCTGGTGCAGGAGGCCCCCGGGCAGCTCGCCGGCGGTGTCGTTCGCGCCCTCGCGCTCGGCGGCCTGGCCGGGGGGCAGGGCGAGGGCGGGGCCGGCCGTCCAGACCGCGTCGTCCTCGGCGAGCGCGCGGACGGCCGCCGTGTAGGTGGCGAACATGTCGTCCAGGAGGCCCTCGGGGAAGAGCTCCTCGACGGCGTCCCAGGTGAGGTCCAGCGAGCCGGTGAAGTCGACCACCTGGTGGTCCAGCCACACCTGCGGCGTCTGGCTCAGCCGGTAGGTGATGTCGCCGAAGTAGGCCATCGGCCCGGAGACGTCGGCGACGGTGCCGAGGCCGCTGGTGAAGACGACCGGCATGGTCTCGAAGTTGGTCTGCAGGCCGCGCCGGCGGCGTTCGCGCAGCGCGTGCAGGGCGCTGACGTAGCGGTGGCGCAGGTCCTGCTGGAGCTGGGTCTGGGTGCGGGCGACGCGGTCCTCGAAGGGGAGGTCGCCGGTGGTGTCCATCTCCAGGAGGCAGATCGAGGTGAAGTCGCCGATCAGGTTCTGCAGGTGGGGGTGGACGGTGCGGTGGCCCTTCGCGTTCTCGGCGAGGAGCAGCGGCAGGCGGTTGAACAGCGTGAGGTTCAGCGCGAACTTCGGCGTGCCGCTCCACATCCGCAGCGTCTCGGCGAAGACCGTCGCCAGCACGGCGGTCGGGGTCAGGCCCGCCTCCTCCGAGCGTTCCTGGAAGCGCTGCCACAGGGCGGGCGGGAGGTGGTACTCGCGGTGTGTGAAGCGCGGCTTGGGGATGCGCGCCGGAGGCTTGGCCAGCGGCAGCTCCGGCGGCGGGGCGAGCTCCTCGGCGCGGGAGACCCAGTACTCCATCGAGCGCTTGTGCCGGGGCGACTGGGTGCCGTTCTCCAGCGCGAGGACGTAGTCGCGGAAGGAGACGTCGACCGGCGGGAGTTCGGCCTGCTCGTCGCGGCAGAGCGCGCTCCACTCGCTGAACAGCCCGGCGATGCTGGCCAGGTCGACCATGAGCAGGTCGAGGCTCACGTGCAGCCGGTCGTGCTCGGGCAGGCGGGTCAGCCGGATGTCGAACAGCGGCCACACGGAGGGGTCGTAGACGCGCTCCGACAGGTCCAGGCGGACCTCGGCGAGACGGGCCCCGGCCTCGTCGGCCGGTACCTGGGACAGGTCCTCGAAGGCGATCTCGAACGGCGGGGCCTCGGCGAGGATCTGCTGCTCGCCGCCCTCGTGGACGACCGCCCGCAGCATGCCGTGGCGTTCCAGCAGGCGGCGCCAGGTGCGGTTCAACAGGTCCGGGTCGAGCCGGCGGCCCTCCAGCTCGAAGTACGCGTGGGGCGCGACGTTGCCGAGGACGAAATTGGGCCCGCGCCCGACCCAGTACGCGTACTGGATCTCGGTCAGCGGGAATGGTTCATTGGCTTCGGGCGACTCGGTGGGACAACAGCCACCGTCGGTGTTCTGTCCGCTCCCCATCTGGCTTCTCCCATTCCTGGTGGTATCGAGCGCAAACGTGCGGGATCTCGGTGGGACGTGATCTCGGTGCGGGGTGATCTCTGTGCGGGCGTCCGGCCGCCGGTGCGGCCGGGAAGATGTGGCTCCGGCAGAGGAGCGCTGTCAGTGAAACCGTCGTGACGGAGGGGTGTCAAGATCTTCCCAGCGGTCGCACCAGCCACTTTGCAAACATCTGACACTCGGTCAACTCTGCCCGTTTTGTCGCGTATTGGGGATGCTTTGGCGATCCCAAAGAAGTGCTTGGAGTCGTCATTCGGCGCGTGTGAACAAGTGCTGGGGGATATGTGTCTAATCGAGGAAGCGTTCGACGGGGGCTTCGGTCTTTGTCTGATGTGCCGTCAAAGTTCCTGTTCTTCATCCTGATTGCGTCAAGTCGCTTTAAGCTCCCGTTAAGGATGGCGGTTTCCCGCCACCCCGTGAACTCTCCAACGGGCGAGGACCGCAAGGCCCTTCTGGACGATGAGAGCAGGGGATGACGACGACAGACGAAGAGCCCAACGGCACCGCGCGCGGACCGGGCCGGGGCCGCGCGCGCAGAACCGCACGCCGCACGGCGGGCAGCGTCGCGGCGCTCGCCGTGGGGGTGGGCGGCTGCTCGCTGCTGGCGGCCCCGGCCGCGTTCCCGCAGACGGGTGACGGGTCCGTGACGGTCCGGGTGGTCCGGGCCGTGGACACGAGTGGCGTGTACAAGTCCGCGCTGGAGCCGGGCATCGCGGGCGTGAAGGTGACGTTGACGGACGACACGGGCGTCGGCGTCGAGGGCACCACCGCGGCCAACGGCCTGGTGACGCTCGCGCCGGCCACGAGCAAGGCGACCGGCGGCAGGTACCGCGTGCAGGTGGTGAATCCGAAGCCGGGCGTGCTGTTCCCGGCCTTCGCCTCCCGTCAGGGGCTGGACGGCGCGCCCGGCCGGCTGAGCAGCAACGAGGAGTTCGTC
Source organism: Kitasatospora sp. NPDC048722 (assembly GCF_040650235.1). Classification (NCBI taxonomy): domain Bacteria; kingdom Bacillati; phylum Actinomycetota; class Actinomycetes; order Kitasatosporales; family Streptomycetaceae; genus Kitasatospora; species Kitasatospora sp. NPDC048722. The sequence goes on along the minus strand of NZ_JBEZGX010000026.1, from coordinate 45,804 downwards.
GACCTCTCCGGCGGCAGGAACGTGTCCTACACGACCGGGCTGTGGAACCCCGGTGACTACTGCCAGAAGAACGCACCGCTGGTGACGACCTGCCAGCCCATGCCCCGCGAGGGCGGCGCCCAGCGCACGCTGGTCTCCTTCCCGTACAGCGCGCGCGGCCAGGACGGCGACGGCGTGAACGCCACGACCATCGCCACCAACGCCGAGACCGGCACGCTGTTCGGCATCGCGTGGAACAGGGCCGACCGGCGGGTGTTCTCCTCGGCGGTCGCCAAGCGCACCACCGAGTACGGCCCGGGCGGCGCGGGCGCGATCTACGTCACCGACCTCGCGCAGAAGAGGACGACGCTGTTCACCACCGTCCCGGACGCGGGCACGAGCGTCCACGGCGGCGGCACGGACGACGCCTTCGTCGACGCGCCCGGCAAGGAGAGCCTCGGCGGCATCAAGATCACCGACGACGGCAAGGACCTGTTCGTCGTCAACCTCAACGACCGCAGGCTGTACCGCTACGACGCGACCGTCCCGAGTGCCGGGGCGCCGTCGGCCGCCTACCCCGTCCCCGACCCGGGCTGCCCGGCGGCGGGGGACTGGCGTCCCTTCGGCCTCGGACTCCAGGACGGCACCGGCTACCTCGGCGGGGTGTGCTCCGGCGAGTCCACCGGCAAGCTCACCGACGTGCGCGCGGTGGTCCTGCCGTTCGACCCCGGCACCGGGGTGTTCGGCAAGCCGGTGCTGGACCAGCCGCTGGACTACCCGCGCAAGTCCACCGTGGGCTCGGGCCCCTGCGACGGCGCGGGCTGGTTCCCGTGGACGAGCACCTACCCGACGGCGCAGGACGGCCGTCCTTGCGGTCTCGGCACCATGGCCAACCCCGAGCCGGAACTGGGCGAGATCGGCTTCGAGACCGACGGGTCGATGCTGCTGGCCTTCCGCGACCGCTTCGGCGACCGCGCGCCGGGCGCCCCCCGGAAGGACGCACCCGCCCGCGTCATGTCCGGTGGCGACCTGAACAAGGCCTGCCCGGTGCACGGCACCTACGTGATGGACACCAACGGCGGCTGCGGCCTCGCGCCCCGGGGCAACCGGTTCTTCGACACCGCCTGGGCCGGGGTGGGCCACCACAACACGGCGTTCGCCGGCATGGCGCTCTCCAAGGTCGAGGACACGATCGCGGTCTCCGCCTTCGACCCCAACCACACCGCCCTCGGGTACGGCACGTCGTTCCTCCAGCGGGCGGACGGCAAGCAGGACCCGAAGTTCGGCTTCCGGCTCAACCCGGCCCAGGACAACGCGCCGTTCGGCAAGGGCGCCTCCATGGGCGACCTGGAGGTCCTCTGCGACCGGGCGCCGCTGCAGATCGGCAACCGGGTCTGGTACGACCCCGAGCGCAAGGGCATCCAGAACCCGGGTCAGCGCCCGGTGCCGGGCGCCACCGTCAACCTCTACGACGAGTCGGGCAAGGTCGTCGGCACCACGAGGACGACGAAGCGGGGCGAGTACTACTTCGACGACTCCAACGTCACCGGCGGCCTCAAACCCCGGACGAAGTACACGATCCGGATCGACAACCCGGCGGACTACGCCAAGGGCGGCCCCCTCTACCAGTGGGTGCCCACCGCGGCCGACGTCGGGGACAACCACTTCATCGACTCCAAGGGCGTCGTCCCGGCCGGGGCGAAGTTCCCCGAACGGGCGCTGACCACCGGCGGACCGGGCGAGAACGACCACACGTACGACTTCGGCTACCGGCAGCAGGAGGGCGTCCTGCGGGTCGTCAAGAACGACCAGGACGGCAGACCGCTGGCCGGGGCCACGTTCCGCCTCTGGAAGGAGACCAACGGCACCGACGGCCTCCAGACCACGGGGGGCGAGCCGGACACGCCCGTCGGTGAGCCCTGCACGACCGGGGCGGACGGCGTGTGCCAGGGCAGCGGCACACCCGGGACGTACTACTGGCAGGAGGTGAGCCCGCCGGACGGCTACTCCGCGCCGGACCCGTCGGTGTCCGCACCGCTCGTGCTGACCGCGGACAACCTCGACGCCGGAGTCTCGGTGACGATGGTCAACCGGCTCATCCCGACGCCCACACCCACGCCCACGCCCACGCCCACACCCACGCCCACACCGACGCCGTCTCCGGTGCCGACCGGTACGCCGTCGCCGTCCTCGCCGCCGGGGCAGACCGGCCCGGCCGTGCCCGGTAACCCCGGTAGCCCCGGTAACCCGGACTACCCGCTGCCGCCGGCCGCACCCCGACCGGTGCCCGGCACGCTGCCCGGCACCGGTGCGAGCCGGGCGATCCCGCTGGCCCTGGCCGGCGCGGTGGTGCTCACCGCCCTCGGCGCCGCGCTGCTCGTGCTGACCCGCAGGCGCGGGTCCAGGCGCTGACGGACCGGAAGGGCCCGATCGGGCGGGTCTCCCGGACACCTCCGGGAGACCCGCCCGACGGTCGTGACTCCGGTCGTGACCCACCAAGGAGAGAAGGCGGTCGCATGTCCCGCAAACCACGCCTCGTCCGGCTCGGAACACTCGTCGTCGTCGTCGTGTGTGCCCTGGCCGTCGGCGGCCTCGTCATCCACCGGACCGTCTCCGACGAGACGGCCGAGCGGCCGGTCACCACGGACGAGGCGTCAAGGCTGGCCCTCTCGCGGCTGAACCTCTACCAGGCCAGCCCCGTGACCGTGGCCCTCACCGCGGCCGAGGGCGGGGGAGTGGAGATCCGCGTCGAGGGCGTCGTCGACTACCGGACCCGCCGAGGAGCCGGCCGCTACACGACCACCGGGCCCGGCACGCAGCCCGACCACGGCCTCATCGTCTGGGACACCGGCGGCCTCGGCCTCGCCCCCGAACCCGCCGGAGTCGACGGCACGCCCTGGGAGCAGGCCGAGCACGTCCCCCGCTCCGGCTGGTCGCCGCGCACCTACACGGCCGACCCGCTGGACTCCGGCCTCCAGCTGACGGTCCAGCTCGGCGCGGACCGGCCCGACAACCCGCTCCTGCTCGCCCAGTCCGGCGCCCGCTGGCTCGGCCGGGACCGCATCGACGGCCGCGGCTACGACCGCTTCGCGGGCCCCCGCGCCCAGGGCGCCGCCCCCGACGGCGGCCGCTCGCCCCTCACGTACTGGGTCGACGGTGACGGCACGCTGCGCCGCGTGACGATGCAGCTGGCGGGGCTGGGCACGCCCACCGCCGTCGAGTTCACGGGGCGCGACGGCGGGGCGAAGGTCCCCGAAGCGCCGTGGCTCACCGGCTGACGCACGCCTCGGCGCCGCTCCGCGGACCCCCATGCCCGCGGCCCGCGGGCCCGTGTCAGAGCCGTGTCAGCGCGGTGTCAGGCGTGCCGGGGAAGGTGGTCGCATCGACCACCACGAGAGGACGACCCATGAGCGACCAGGTCCCCGTCCCGCACGGCCTGCCCACCGACCGCGACGCCGGCCCCTTCGCCCCGCCCAGCGCCATCACCCGGCTGCGCGACGCCCGTCCGGTCAGCCCGATGCTCTTCCCCGACGGCCACGAGGGCTGGATCGTCACCGGCTACGACGAGGTCCGCAGCCTCATGGCCGACAACCGGTTCAGCTCCCGCCAGGACCTCGGCATCCTGCACGTGCCGCACGAGGTCCCCGGCATGCCCGAGATCACCGAGCCGTCCCCGCAGGTACCGGGCATGTTCATCGCCATGGACCCGCCGGACCACACCCGCCTGCGGCGCAAGCTCACCGGCGCCTTCACCGTCCGGCGCATGAAGCTGCTGGAGGAGCACATCACCGAGATCGTCGAGCGGCAGCTGGACCGACTGGCCCGGCTGACCCCGCCGGTCGACCTGGTCAAGGAGTTCGCACTGCCGGTGCCGTCGCTCGTCATCTGCGAACTGCTCGGCGTCCCCTACGCGGACCGGGAGAGCTTCCAGGTCAACACGGCCCGGTTCATGGACCGGGAACTGCCGTTCGGCGAGAAGATGGCCGCGTACGGCGCGATGAGCGCCTTCCTCGCCGAGCTGGTCACCGGCAAGCGCGCCGAGCCGGGCGACGACATCCTCTCCGACCTGGCCCGTGACGAGGACCTCGGCATCGACGAACTCACCGGCATCGCCTTTCTGTTGCTGCTCGCCGGCCACGAGACCACCGCCAACATGCTGGGGATCGGCACCTTCGCGCTCCTGGAACACCCCGAGCAGCTCGCCGAACTGCGCGCGGACCCCGGCCTGCTGCCCGGCGCCGTCGAGGAGCTCATGCGGTACCTGTCCGTCGTCGACGTCCTCTACCGCTACGCCACCGAGGACCTCGAACTCGGCGGCGAGACGATCCCCGGGGGCTCGACCGTCCTGGTCTCCCTGCTCGCCGCCAACCGCGACCCCCGGCGCTTCGCCGACCCCGACGCCCTGGACATCCACCGCGAGGCCCGCGGCCAGCTGTCCTTCGGCCACGGCGTCCACGCGTGCCTCGGCCAGATGCTGGCCCGCATCGAGATGCGCGCCGGGTTCGCCGGGCTGCTGCGCCGCTTTCCGGACCTCCGACTCGCCGTACCCGCCGGGGAGGTGCAGCTCAGGACGAACATGCAGATCTACGGCGTGCACGGGCTGCCCGTCACCTGGACGGCGACGGCGTGACGGCGCGGCGGCCGGCAGCCTCAGCTCGGCCGCTGCGGCAGGGCGGTGACGTCGGTCGGCAGCCGGTACGCGTCCGCGTCGACCGCCCCCGGCAGGTCGGTGGCAGGGCGGCCCGGCGCGGACGGATCCGGCAGCGACGGCTGCGCGGGCGGCGCGGCGACCTGGCTGAACGGTACGCCGGGCGGCGCCTGGACCGGGGCCGCCCGCCCGCCCGGCACGGGGCCGTGCCCCTGGGCACCGCACGCCGCCAGGCCCTCCAGCCCGTCCGGGCTCTGGACGGCAGGCTGGTTGCCGCCGAAGCAGTTGCCCGGGTCGGCCGAGGCCAGGACGAGGTCGACGCCGTTGCCGTCGGTGCGGTTGCCCTCGACGCGGTTGCCGCTCGCCGGGTGCCCGGCCGGGTCGGTGACGATCACGCCCGCGGCGCGGTTGCCCCGGACGAGGTTGCGTTGCACCAGGTTGGCCGTCCCGCCGCCGATCCCGATGCCGATGCCGAAGCCCCCGTCCGCCTGTTCGGGGGTGTCGGAGGCGTTGTTGTCGGCGACGACGTTCCCGGCGATCACCGCGCCGTGCTGCGGGGCGAGCGCCTCCAGGTCGTTGGAGTTGACGGTGACGCCGACCCGGTTGCCGACGACGCGGTTGCCGAGCACCGACAGGCCGTCCGAGGCGTTGGTCAGCTCGATGCCGACGGCGTTGCGCTCCACCGTGTTGCCGCGCACCAGCGTGTCGCACGGCTTGCACTGGCCGACGTAGATGCCCGAATCGGCCTGCCCGGAGGCGTACGAGTCCTCGATCACGCCGCCGCGCGCGTCGAACGCGTAGATCCCGTACAGCCCGTTGTCGTACGCCGTCACCCGGCTCGCGCGGAACCCCTGGACGACCGGGAAGCGGGCGGTGTCCAGGGGGTCGTACGCGGAGCCGCCGGCGCCGCGCTGCTGCAGCTTCTCGTCGGTGACGCCCGTGAACAACACGCCGTTGGCGAGGTAGCCGTGGACGGTGAGGTTCTCGACCACCGAGCCGGGCCCGGTCACGGTGACGCCGTTGACCAGCTTGAGGCCGCCGTCGAGGACGACGCCGTTGCGGTCGGTGCCCCGGAGGGTCAGGCGCGCCTTGGTGACGCGGACGCTCTCGCGGTAGACACCGGGGGAGACGAGGACGGTCTCGCCGTCGCGGGCGACGTCCACGGCCTTCTGGACGGTCGGGAAGTCCTGCGGAACCCGCAGCACGTTCCCGGGCCGGTGCTCGGCATCGCCGGAGCCGGAGCCGGAACCCGTGGAGGAACACCCGGTGGCCGCCAGCGCGACGGCTGTCAGCAATGCGGCGAACACACGTCCGGAGGAGAGGAGTTGCATAGTCAGTGTTCTATCGTCTCCAATAGCGCGCATGCCCACCGAACCGGAAAACGCGCAGCAACCGGACCGCGATGCCACCCCCGGGTTCGGCCGGCGCAGGGCGCTGTTCGCGGCCGGTGCGGTGCTCGCGGCGGGTGTCGGAGCGGCGGCCGGTCAACTGGCGGGCGGCGAGGCCGAGCCGGGCCATCCGGTGGCACGCCCGCCCGCCCCGACGCCCTTCCACGGCGTCCGGCAAGCAGGATTGACGTTCCCTCAACAGGGGGCCACGCAACTCCTCGCCTTCGACCTGCCCCGGAACGCCCAGGCCGCCGACCGGGAGGCCCTGCGCTCCCTCCTCGCCGAGCTCACCCGCGTCCTCTCCGAGGCCGCCTCCGACCCGCCGCCCGACCCGCGCCTGGACCGCGGCACCGGGAGCCGTCTCACGTCACTGGTGGGTGTGGGCCCCGCGATCGCCTCCCGGCTGGGCCTCGACGTCCCGCCCGCGCTCGGGGAGTTGCCGCCCTTCCCCGGCGACCACCTGGACCCGGCGCGAAGCGGCGGCGACCTGCTGCTGCAACTGTGCGCCGACGACCGCTGGACCCTGGCCGTCACCGCCGAGCTCGTCAGCACGGCCGCGCACGCGGCGGGCGCCACGCCCCGCTGGGCGCAGTCCGGCTTCCTGCCGCCCACATCCTCCGGCGTCACCCCGCGCAACCTCTTCGGCTTCAAGGACGGCACGGCCAACCCCGACGACGAGGCCGCCCGCCAGTGGGTCTGGGGCCCGCCCGGCCCGCACGAGAACGGCACCGTCCTCGTCTACCGCCGCATCCGGATGGACACCGCCGCCTTCGCCGCCCTGCCCGGGGACCGCCGCGACCGGGCGATGGGCCGCCGCGCGACCGACGGCGCCCCGCTCACCGGTACCACCGAGCACGAGGACCCGGACATCTACGCCAAGAACCCCGACGGCTCCTACGTCATCCCCGCCACCGCCCACGTCCGCCTCTCCAGCCCCCGGCTCGACGGCGGCGCCCGCATGCTGCGCCGCGGCTACAGCTACGACGACGGCCCCACCGACCGCGGCCTGCTCTTCTGCGCCTTCATGCGCGACCCCGCCCAGTTCACCCGCGTCCAGACGCGCCTCGCCGCGCGCGACGCCCTCAACCCGTTCCTGGACCACACGGCCTCCGCCGTCGCCTACGTCCTGCCCGGCGCCCAGGAGGGCTCCGTCCTGGGGGAACACCTCTGGGTGTGACGCCCGCGGCGGCCCGGTCGGGTCTCTTTGGACTTGCCGGTCCATTTTTCCCTCCCTAGGTTCGTCGATGACCGGTGCTCCACCGTCGCCGGTCCTCAACCCACTAGTGAGGGAAGGCCTTTCATGCACGCGATCGTCATCGACACCCACGGCGGCCCCGAGGTCATGCAGTGGACCGAGCTCCCGGACCCGACCCCCGGTCCCGGTGAGGCCCTCGTGCGGCTCACCGCGGCGGGCGTCAACTTCATGGACGTCGGCGTCCGGACCACCCCGGTCCCCGGCTGGCCGCTCCCGACGGCCCTCGGCGCCGAGGGCGCGGGCCGGGTCGTCGGACTCGGCGACGGCGTCCGCGACCTGTCGGTGGGCGACCGCGTCGCCTGGTACTACCACAAGGGCAGCTACGCCGAGCTGCTCGCGATCCCCGCGGACGCCCTGGTCAGGATCCCCGACGGCATCTCCGACGAGACGGCGGCGTCCGTGATGATGCAGGGGCTGACCGCGAACCACTTCACCACGGAGTCCCACCCGATCCGGCCCGGCGACGTCGCCGTCGTGCACGCCGCCGCCGGCGGGGTCGGCCGGCTTCTCACACAGATGATCAAGGCGCGCGGCGGAAGCGTCGTCGGGCTGGTCTCCCGGCAGGAGAAGGTCGCCGCGGCCGAGGACGCCGGAGCCGACCACGTCCTCGTCTCCAGCGGCGGCGGCTTCGAACACCGGGTCCGCGAACTCACCGGCGGCGTCGGGGCCGACGTGGTGTACGACGGCGGCGGCGCCCCGACCTTCCGCTCCTCGCAGCTGTCGCTGCGCCGCCACGGGGTGCACGCCTACTACGGCCCGTTCATGGGAATCCCGTCGCTCACCCCCATGGACCTGCCCAACAGCATCCTGCTGACGTACCCGAACGTCCTCGACCACGTGCCCGACCGCGGCACCCTGGTCCGGCGCACGGGCGAGGTCTTCGACCTCGTCGCCACGGGCGGCATCGTGCCGCGGACCGGCGGCCGCTACGCGCTCGCGGACGCGGCTAAGGCGCACGAGGACCTCGAATCCCGCCGCACCACGGGCAAGTTGCTGCTCCTGCCCTGAACCCTTCCGGCTCAGGCGGCGAACTGCCCGGCGGCCCGGAGCTGCACGATCCCCCAGTCGAGCGCGGCCCGCAGGTGCGCGGAACTCCCGGTGGACAGCATGATCGACACCCCGCCCTGCACGGCCGCGAGCATCGCGGCGGCGGCCCGGTCCACGTCGAGCGACGTCGGCAGCAGCCCGTTCCCCTGCAGCGCCCGGATGCCGACGGCGAGTCGCTCCTGCCACTTCCGCAGCAGTTCGACCACCAGCGCCCGTGCGCCCGGCTCCTGGCGGCCGATCTGCAGGAACAGGGTGCTCAGCGGGCAGTGGTCGCCCTGCGCCTCGTACCGCTCCACGACGACGTCCCGCCAGCGGTGCCACGCCTCCCACGAGTCCAGGCAGCCGAGTTCGGGCATCTGGTCGTCCAGGACCCGGTCGGCCTCGTACTGGGCGACGGCGAGGAGCAGGGCGTCCTTCCCGGCGGGGAAGTAGTGGAAGAGCTGGCTCTTGCTGGTGCCCGTGTGCAGGCGGATGTCATCCAGCGTCGTGAGGGCGACGCCCCTGTCCCGCAGGACCTCCGCCGCACCCTCGACGATGCGGGCCCGCGTGGCGCGCCCCTTCGGCGTCAGCTCGCCCGGCATGTCTGCGCCCCCGAACAGAAGTGGACCTTCGGGTCCAATCTAGCGCAACCCCGGTCCGGGCGGACGCAGTTCGCCGCCCGGACCGGGGGCGCTCAGTGGTCCTGCGCCTCGGCCGCCGCCTTGAGGTCGTGCAGCCAGGCATCGAGCCCGGCCCGGAGGATGGCCGTCGCGGCGGGCACGTTCGCGTCGACCTGGGCGCCGGTGTGGGTCTCCTCCGTGCTCACCAGGACCCCGCCGTCGACCTTCGCGAAGTTCCACACGTGCACCCCGTCGATCCGCAGCCCGTCGGCGACGGCGGGTCCGGTCCAGCGGATGCAGGCGCCGGGCCGGATCTGCCGGACGGTCGAGGTGATGTCCAGGCCGGCGGCGGTGGTCGCGGGGTTCGGCGGAATCGGCGTCGTCCAGTGGAAGGCCGATCCCCGCCGCAGCGCCCCGCCGTCGAGCCGCTCCGCCGAACTGACGGCGGCTTGCCAGGAGGGCCAGTCCTCGACGTCGGTCTGCAGCCCCCAGACGGTGCCGAGCGCCCAGTGGGCGTGATAGCTTCTAGCGAAACCTTCAGCGTGTAGCGACGGGAGCGGGGCGGCCATGGCGACGACCGGTGCGGACACCCCGCGGGAGCGGTACCGGGCGCAGGTGCGGGCGGAGGTCAAGCAGCACGCCTGGGAGCAGATCGCCACGGCCGGGGCCTCGGCGCTCTCGCTCAACGCGATCGCCAAGCGGATGGGCGTGAGCGGGCCGGCGCTCTACCGGTACTTCGCCAGCCGGGACGACCTCATCACCGAGCTCGTCCGGGACGCCTACCGCGGCCTCGCCGACACCCTCGGGGCGGCTGCCGCGGAGGGTGCCGACCTGCCGGGGCTGGCGCACGTGCTGCGCGCGTGGGCGCTGGAGGATCCGCACCGGTACTTCCTCCTCTACGGCACCCCCGTGCCCGGCTACCACGCGCCGGACGACACCACCGCCGTCTCGGGCGAGATCATGGCGGTCCTCCTCGACGCCTGGACGGCCTTCGCACCGGAGGGGCCCACCACGGCGTTCGACGCCCACCTCGCCGACCACCGCGCCTGGGACGGCGGGCACCCGGCCCCGCCCGGGGTGCTGCACCGGGCGCTGTCCTTCTGGACCCGACTGCACGGCGTCCTCTCCCTGGAGCTCGCCGGGCACTTCACCGGGATGGGCTTCGATCCCGCGCTGCTCTTCGCCGCCGAGCTGGACGACCTGCTGGATCGCTCCTGAGTCACCGTCAAGTCGGAAACAAATCGGATGAGTTCGGCCGCCGTCGGCCGTAGGCTCGACGGTCATGGTTGATCTCTATCCTCCGACCGAGCCCTACGACACCGGATTCCTCGACACCGGGGACGGCAACCGCGTCTACTACGAACAGCTCGGCAACCCCGAGGGCAAGCCCGCCCTCAACGTCCACGGCGGGCCCGGAGCGGGCGCGATGCGCAGGCCCGCGCGTTCCTGGGACCCGGAGTGCTACCGCCTCATCCGCTTCGACCAGCGCAACTGCGGCCGCAGCACCCCGCACGCCAGCGACCCGGCCGCCGACATGAGCCTCAACACCACGCAGCACCTGATCGACGACATGGAACGCCTGCGCGAACACCTCGGCATCGACCGCTGGTTGCTCAACGGCGCCTCCTGGGGCTCGACCCTCCTCCTCGCCTACGCGCAGCAACACCCCGAACGCGTCACCCAGATCGTCGTCGCGGCCATCACGACGACCCGGCCCGCCGAGACCGAATGGCTCTACCACGGCGCCCGGCGCTTCCAGCCCGAGGCCTGGGACCGCTTCCGCGACGGCGTCCCCGAGGACGAGCGCGCCGCCCTCGGCGACGACTGGCGCAACCTGCTCGCCGCCTACTCCCGCCTCATGGAGAACCCCGACCGGGCCGTCCGGGAGAAGGCCGCCGCGGACTGGCTCGCCTGGGAGGACGCCGTCATCTCGGGCGAGCCCAACAACAGCCCCGGCATGTACAGCAACCGCGAGGTCGACGACCGGATCGCGTTCGTCCGCATCTGCGCCCACTTCTTCGGCAACGGCGCCTGGCTGGAACCCGACCAACTGCTGCGCGACGCCCACAAGCTCGCCGGCATCCCGGGCGTCCTGGTCCACGGGCGGCACGACATGGGCGGGCCGCCGGACACGGCGTGGGAACTGGCCAAGGCGTGGCCGGACGCCCGCCTCCACATCATCGAGGACTCCGGGCACGCCGGCAGCGACGAGCTGAACCAGGTGGTCCGGACGGCCATCGAGGACTTCAAGCACCTCTGACGGCCGACGGCGCCGCACGGGTGACGGGCGGCGCGGTGCGGACCTGGCCTCCCGGGCGACGGCCCGGCGCGGTGTCACCGTCCGGGGGCATCCCGCACGATGGCGCCTGTCCGGCCGTGATGCTGAAGGCGTCGCGTCAACCGGGCACGGGAACGCCGCCCGCTCGTGCGGGGGCCGGGCGTCGAGCCCCCTTCGTCAGCGCGCCACGCGGCGGGCCCGCAGGTACTCGCGGGCCAGGAGGCGCAGGGCGCCGAGCTTGGACGGGCCGGCCGAGCGGCGGAGCAGAGCGGCGACGTCGGCGCGGGCGGTGGCGCTGGTGAGGGCCTCCAGACCGACCATGCAGCGGACCATCGGACGGTGGGCCGGCGGGGTCAGGTCGATCACCGTGCGGGCGGCGGCGAGGGTGCGGTCGACCTGGTCGAGCTGCTCGGCGATCAGGGCGCGGAAGGCCGGTGTGTCGCGGCCCTGGTCGAGGTCGGCGCGGGTGACGCCGTGCCGGTCGAGGGTCTCGGCCGGGATCGTCAGGCGGCCGTCGGCGAGGTCCTCGGCGAGGTCGCTGACGAAGTCGAGGCGCTGGCTCGCGTCGATGAAGACGCGGCAGGCGGCCTCGTAGGCGCTCTGGTCGCCGTCGGGGCCGAGCAGCGCGGCGACCACCATGAACGCGGGCAGCGCGTAGCCGTCGAGGTAGGCCTGGTAGTCGGACTCGGTCGCGAACCCGGTGAAGTCGAGGTCCGCGAGGGCTCCGGCGAGGTGGCCGGGAACGCGGTCGCGCAGGACGGGACGCGCGGCGGCGGAGGCCAGCAGCGGGCGCAGTTCGGGGTTGTCCGTCAGGCCGGTGGCGAGGCCTTCGACGACCTCCTGCTCCCAGCGTGCGTAGGCGTGCCTCCGCCCTTCGACAGGGCCGCTGTCGAGGAGGGTGTCGGTGCGGTGCATGAAGGCGGTGGCGGCGATCACGTGCGGCACGAGCCGGGGCGGCAGCAGCAGTCCGGCGGCGAGGGCGGCCTCGCGGCGGTAGGCGGTGACCTGTGCGCGCTGCCGGCCGTAGTCGCCGCGCAGTCCGGGGTCGTCGATCCCCGCCGCGTCCAGCGCGCGCTCCCAGCCGCCCACGTGCTTCCCCTCGGTCCGTCGGTTCGATTCCTGCCGAGCCTAGACGGTGGGCGTGGGGATGGTGTCACGAAGGTCGGGTGCGGGCGGTCGTGCTGGACGCGCCGGACCGCGGGGAGGACGGCTTCGCGGAGCTGCTGGCCGGGGGGTCGGGCGCGTTCCGGACGGGCGTCCTCGGGCCGCACCGGGTGGGGCTCTCCGCGCGGCTGGAGCACGACAGCGCCCGCCGGCGGGATCCGGCGGGTCGGTTGCGGTGACGCGCAAGACCCTTGCCGGGGCGGGCCCTCGGGGCCTGCCCCGGCAAGGGCGGTGATGGTGACGGTCAGACCGGCGTCAGGAGACGGTCACGTCGTCGTAGTAGGTGAAGGTCGGGTCACCCGGGTAGTTGTCGTCGCGGTTCGTCAGGGTGAGGGTGTAGCTGTGGCCCGGGGTCACGGACGCGGTCTTGTTGACCCAGGCGGAGGTGGCGGCGCAGGTCTTGGCGAGGACCGTGGTGGTGGTGCCGGTGGTGTTGTCCTTCAGGGTGGCGGTGGCCCAGTCGTAGGTCACGGTGTCCGGGCAGGTGTTGCTGTACCAGAAGGAGAGCTTGCTGGAGCCGGCCGGGGCGGTGAACGTCTGGGCGATCGAGGAGGTGGCGCTCGGGTTGGCCGAGCCGACCATCGCGCCGTACCCGCCGCTGTGCGCAGCGGAGGTGGAGGCGGACGTGGAGCCGGCCGAGGTCCAGCCGGACAGGTTGCCCGTCTCGAAGCCGCCGTTGGTGATGGGGTTGCCGCCACCGCCGGTGCTCTCGGTCCAGCTGAAGGAGGCGCTGCCGGAGGCGTTGGTGCCGTCGGTCGCGGTGACCGTCACGCTGGAGGTGCCGGCGGCGGTCGGGGTGCCGGAGATCAGGCCGGTCGAGGAGTTGATCGACAGGCCGGCGGGCAGGCCGGTGGCGGAGTAGGTGAGTGCCTGGCCGGAGGCCGAGTCGGTGGCGTGGATCTGCAGGCTCGCCGCCGTGCCGACGGTGCCGCTCTGGCTGCCCGGGTTGGTCACGGTCACCGTGTTCTGACCGGTGCCTCCGCCCACGATCGGGTGCGAGATGGCGCAGGAGTTGGTGTCGTTGGACCAGCTGGCCTGCTCGGCGAAGGAGCCGGTGCCCATGGTGACCATGGCCGCGCCGCCCGTGGTGCCGGGGGAGAGCCAGGCACACTCGTCGGAGTTCTCCTGCCCGTTGTAGCTGCTGCCGGAGACGTGGTTGGTCCAGCCGCCGGCCGGGAACTGGTCGGACATCATCTCGTGCCACTCGTGGCCGAGTGTCATCGTCCAGCCGTCGAGGGTGCCGGGCGAGTTGACGAATCCGACCCCGCAGCCGGCGCCGGAGTCCATGTTGTACGGCTGGTTGGAGAACGCGAGGTCGCCGTAGGGCGAGTTGACCGCGCCGCCGGTGAGCGTGGTGTCACCCGTGTAGTCGTGCCAGGCGCAGTACTGGTTCTGGTAGTTGTCCGGGTTGGTGCCGGTGGGCGAGAGGATCACGTAGTACGCGTCGCGGTTGGACGCGGACGTGGTGTTGCCGAAGTGACCGGCCGCCTTCACGGCCTCCTGGCCGAGCTGGTTGCCGCTGGCGGCGCTCGGCGAGGCGCCCGAGTTGTCGTACCAGACGCCGGACAGGACGCCGCCGCTCTGGTAGGGGACGAAGCTGGCGTTGGACGGGCAGCTGACCGCGCCGGAGGCGACGTTGGGGCCGTCGCACCACTGGGTGAGGTCGGCCGACCAGAGCTCGCCGCCGGTGCCGATGCCCTTGAACATCTCCTGGGTGACGGGGGCCGCGCCGTCCGGGTCGCCGGAGAAGGTCGCGTCCCCGCTGCCGTTGGTGCCCTGGCTGCCCCACTGGCTGCCGTAGAAGACCAGGTAGACCTTGGCGTGGCCGTCGAGGACGCCGACGCCGTTGGTGCCGCCGCCGTACGACAGCGTCTCCGGGCCGGTCGCCGCGGTACCGGCGTGGGTGTCCGCCCAGGCCTTCATCTTGGCGTTCTGCGCGATGGTCGGGACGGCACCGTGCCGGTACGGGTGCTGGTACTGGGGGCTGAACGGGTTCGCCGCCGACGCGCTCGGCTGGTTCGTCGCCTCGGGCTGGGCCTGGGCGACCGTGGAGGCGAATCCGGCGGCCGCGAGGGCCAGCGCCGCGACGCCGGACAGCACCGACGTTCTCGCCTTGCGGGTCGGTCTGCCCGCCTTGTGGGGCGTGCGGGAAATACCCATGGTGGGGGAAGCCTCTCTCATGCCGACCACCCGCGTGCCTGTTGGCAGCGGGGCTGTGCGGGGTGAGGACGGAGGAGAACAGGCCGTACCGGTCCGTGACCTGGCGAATCACCGGTCACGATCTACGAGGGGGATGGGGGCGGTGCAGCCTGCCACGCCACAGCAAAGCAGGTCCCGGAAATGGGGGTCAACGGCTCGGTGAGTAAAGGGATTTGAGCTGAACACAACGTTTTCGAAAAATCCGCACGCGGGCGTGCGGTTGGGATCTCGGATTTCCCGCATCAACAGATTACGGGCTGCTTATTCAGTGATGGCCGGACTTATCCAGTGAAGACGAGGTGCGGGAGTGTGCCGGCAGTCTTGACCGGGCTGACACTCCCTGTCACTGTCATGCTCGAAGTTGCTTGAACTGAAGCAGAGTTGAGCAAGAGTGAGCCAGGGAGTGCCCGTGTTCCCCCACCCGTCCCGTAGACTCGCCACCCTGTTGACGGCCGCGGCCCTGCTCGCGGCCACGGTCACCGCCTCCGCGCTGCCGTCCGCGGCCTCGGCCGACGAGCCCGACGGCCCGGTGTCCTACACCGTCACGGTCGGGGCGCCGACGCCCTTCACCCACCCCACCGACACCCCCGCCGTCCCGTACGTCGACAGGGACGGCACCTTCTACTTCCAGCAGTCCGCCGCGCTCTACGGCAAGAACGACCCGCGCTACTGGGACTTCTTCACCGGCACCGACTTCGACGCCGCCACCCGGTCCGCCGCGATCAGCGGCGCCGTCAACCCGGCCGATCCCGCCGACCGGAACGACGACACGACCTCGCGCTGCAACGACAGCCCGACCGGGCGCGGGGCGACGTTCGCCGGCGGCACCAGCGGGTACGCGCAGAAGAACTACTGCGACCTGTCCGGCGTGTGGATCGACCCCGACACCGGCGACTGGTACGGGCTGGTGCACAACGAGTTCACCCCGCAGCCCTTCGGCGACGGGCTCCACTTCGACGCCGTCGACTACGCCGTCTCCACCGACCAGGGCCGCACCTGGACGATCAGGGACCACGTCATCACCTCGCCGTACAGCACGAGCCGGGGTGACACCGCGCAGTTCCCCAACGAGACCTACTCCTACGGTGACGGCGACCAACGGCTGCTCGTCGACACCGCCTCCGGGTACTTCTACGTCTTCTACGGCTCGCGGATCGTCGACAAGAGCGGTGGCTGGAAGGCGTTCTACTCCCACGTCGCCCGTGCGCCGATCGCCTCCAAGATGGCGCCCGGCTCCTGGCGGAAGTGGTACGACGGCGCCTGGACCGAGCCCGGCACCGGCGGTCGCGAGAGCAACATGGTGCCCGTCGACGCGAACAGCTCCACCGGGTACACGGCGGCGGCCGACGAGTACGACCCGGCCGAACCCGGGACCTCGGCCCAGCAGATCGCCGCCGGGACGATGCCCCCGACCTCGCCGCTGTTCGTCATGGACGTCACCTACGACGCCTACCTCGGCCTCTACGTCGGCGAACCGCAGGCCGTCGACCAGAGCGGCAACGCTCCCCAGCGCTACTACGCCACCGCCGACCTCTCGACCCAGAAGTGGGTGCCGATCGGCGACACCGGGGGCTACCACACGGCCTCCTGGTACCGCTGGTTCCTCGACGGCGCCAACCGGACGAGCTCGGCGATCGTCGGGCGGACCTTCCGCGACTACTGCGCCTTCGGCTGCTCCGGTGGGGCGGACGGCGAGTACGTGCCGGTCACGATCGACCCGTCGGCGCCCGCCGCGTCGCCGGTCGACCCCGGCCGGGCGTACCGGATCGCGAACGCCGACGGGCGGGTCCTCGCGCAGGTCGCGGGCGGCCCGGACTCCACCTCGCTGGCGGCGCCGACCGGTTCGCCGCTGGAGTCCTGGACGTTCGCGGCGAACGGCGACGGCTCGTACCGCATCGCCAACGGCGCGACCGGGCAGCTGCTCGGGGTCGACCCGGGCTCGGTGAGCGGGCGTTCGTGGGGAGCCAGGCCCGTCCTCGGCGCGGCTCCGGCGGGCGGGCCGACGGTGGGGCAGCAGTGGTGGCTCGTGCCCGGTACGGCGGCGGACGGCACCGCGACCGGCGCGCTGCGGATCGTGAACCGCTACAGCGGCCTCGTCCTCGGACTCTCGGCGACCGCCAACCGGCTCACCGAGACGACCCCGAACCGGAGTTGGACGGACAGCAGCGGCAGCGCGGTCGGCGGCGCGCGGACGGCGGCGGAGCAGACCCTGGCGCTCACCGCCCTCGGCCCGGCCGGCCCCGGGCTCGACGGCACCCGCACGGTGGTGGCCTCGGGCAAGGCGCTGGACGACCCGGCCCACTCCACCAGCCAGGGCACCCGGCTCATCACCTGGACGCCCAACGGCGGCCGGAACCAGAACTGGGTCTTCACCCGGCAGGCGGACGGCAGTTACCAGCTCGCGAACGGCGAGTCGAGGCTGTGCGCCGACGTCAGCGGCGGCTCGACGGCGGCCGGTGCCCCGGTGATCCAGTGGCCCTGCACCGGCGCGGCCAACCAGCGCTGGATCGCGACGCCGGTGGCGGGCGGCGGGTACGCGCTCGCGTCGCAGAAGAGCGGCCTCCTGCTGACCACCGCCTCGACGGGTGACGGCGCACTCGTCACGCAGCAGCCGGACACCGGCTCCGCGCTCCAGCGGTGGGTGATCGGCTGACCTGCGGGCCCGGGGGCGCCGGGCCGTGACCGTGTGAGCGGGGTGATCGGGGCGGTCGGGGTGATCCGTGGCGGTCACCGGGCACACCGCGTGGCCGGCGGCACGGCCGACCGGTGTGCACCGTCCAGGTCGGCTCGAGCGACCGGCCCTCGGGCAGCCAGGTGGCCTCGCTCCCCTCCGACGACCCGTCGATCCGCACCGACGTGGGCCTTCTCCGCCCGAGCTAGCTCGCGCCGAGCGGCAGTGCGTGCAGGGCGTCGTCGTGGCCCGCGAAGAGGTGGGTGTCGTCGGCGGCCAGTGACCAGACGTCCTTGCCGGGGACCGCGTCGCGGAAGGTCCAGAGCTGCCGCCCCGTCGCGGCGTCGATCGCCCACACGCCACCGGCGGCCGGCCCGGGGACGTACAGCACGCCCTTGGACACCAGGGGCCGGCTGCGGTCGTCCAGCGGGAACGGCAGTCGGCAGGACCACACCTGGCGGCCCGTCGGTGCGTCGTGGCCGGTGAGCAGGCCGTTGTCACGCGGGACGTAGACCCGGGTGTCGTCCGCGACCGGCGGCAGCGCCCGCCACTGCTCTCCCGTGGCCGCACCGGCCGTCCAGCGCGACTCGCCGTTCGGCCCCAGCGCGCGGACGCCCCCGGTGCCGTCGGGGACGTAGACGTTCTCCGGTCCGGGGGCGTACCAGCGCAGGTTCTCGTCCACGGGGGCCTTCCAGAGCTCCCGGACGTCGGCGGCGTCCCGGACGACCACCTCGGTGCGCTCGCCGACTCTGCGCCTGCACAGCAGGAGGCCGCGGGCGGCCCCCACGGGGGCCAGCAGGTTCTCACCGGCCCCGAAGGGCACCGACCAGAGCACCGACCGGTCCGAGACCCGGATCGCGAACACCTTGGTCTCGGGTGACGTGGTCTTCGCCGAACCGTAGTCCAGGACCGAGCCGTACAGCGTGCCGCCGTCGCAACCGGCCAGCTGGACGCTGCCGCGGCCCGACTCCTGCGGCAGCGGCAGGCTCCAGTCGCCACCGGGGTCGGTGAGATGACGGGATTCGATGCGGCCCTGGACGGTGGTGAACAGGCGGTCCGGCCCGAACACCACGCTCCCCACGGAGTCCGGGCCGTTCGGCACGTCCGGGCGCGGCGGGTCGAAGGTGATCAGCCGCGCCGGGGCGCCGCTCGCGGGATCCAGGACCACGAGCCCGGTGCGGGAGGGGAAGAGCGGCCGGTCCGGCCGGTTCGCCAGCCGCTCCGGCGTCATCGCCTCCGCCCCCCGGTACGTCCAGGCCGGCGCGGGCCCCTCCGGCGCGGCCGGCCGGGGCTTCGGCGGCGCCGCCCCGTCCGAGCGCCCGAAGGCCCACAGCGCCGCGCCACCCGCGAGCACCCCGGCTCCGACGAGCAGCCCCCGCCGGCCGAGCCGCGGCCCCTCCCCGCCCCCGCCGACCACGTCCCCGGGCGCCGCGCCGGCACCGCCCGCATCGTCCCACTGCCACGAACCCTGCTCCGCCGAACGCTGCCCGGCCGAAGGCGATTGCATCTACCGGCTCCCTCGTCCCCCGGGGCAGCGCTCACCGCTGCCGATCAACGGAGACTATCGAACATCCGTCCCCGATCCATCGCGGCGGTTCCGGTGCCCCGTCGCCGCCATCCGGCGTAGCGCTTCGCGCACGACAGCCGCCGGGCGGGCAGGCTCGGGAGAACGCACACCGTGTCCGGCGCTGCCGGCCGGAGGGTTCGGCTGACGAAGGGCATCCGCATGGGAAAGCAGGGCATACGCACGCCGGGACGGGTGGTCCCCCGTCCTGTGGTCAAGGCGGCCGCAGGCGTCGTGGCGGGCTGGCTGGTCCTCACGGCCGGCGCCCCCGTCGGCGAGGCGGCAGCAGCGCCGACCGGCAGTGCCCGGTCGTCGGGCTCGCCGCAGTTCGTGCCCGGCGCGTGCCCGAGGACCCCGAAGCCGATTCCCGCACTGGCCGACGCGCGCTGCGGGGTTCTGGTGGTGCCTGAGAACCGCGGCCGACCCGGCGGCCCGACGATCCGCCTCACGGTGGCGGTCATCCCGGCCAGGTCCTCGTCGCCGGCTCCGGACCCCGTCGTCCACATGACCGGCGGGCCCGGGAGCGACGCGATCGATGACGCGCAGTTCCTCGTCGACGCCGGAGTGAACCGGGACCGGGACCTGATCATCATGACCCAACGGGGGACGCTGTACGCCGAGCCGAGCCTCGCGTGTCCGGAGGTGGACCGGTTCTACGCACACGCGGTGGGGCTGCGCTACGACGCGGTGCCGACGAAGCGGCTCCTGGTCGGCGCGATGGGCGAGTGCCGGGACCGACTCACGGGCAGCGGCATCGACCTCGGGGCCTACAACACCTCCGAGAACGCCGCCGACTTCGCCGACCTGCGCACGGCGCTCGGGATCGCCCGCTGGAACGTGTACGGGTACTCCTACGGCACCGATCTCGCGCTCACCTTCCTGCGCGAGCACCCGGAGGGCATCCGGACCGTGACGATCGATTCGGTGGTCCCCCCGCAGATCGTCAGCCTCCCGTGGACCTGGAGCAGTGCAGGGGAGGGGATCAACGCGATCCTCCGGGCCTGCCGCGACCAGCCGGCCTGCGACGACCGGTACCCGCGTCTCGCCAGGACGCTGACGCGGCAGGTGAGGAAGCTGGAGGCCGATCCGCTGACACTGCGCGCGACGCCGCCGGGCGGCGGGCAGGAGGTCGAGGTCGTCCTCGACGGTGGCGCCCTGGTCAACCTCCTCGTCGGCAACTCCGTCCCCTCGGCCGACGTTCCCGCCGCGATCGACGAGCTCGCCCACGGCGATCCGCACCGCTTCGCCTCCGCCCGCGCGGCCGGCTCGACGCCCGTCATCGGCGACTTCGCCTACGGCCTGACCGAGAGCGTGGCGTGCGGCGAGTGGGTGCCGGGCAGATCGGCCGACGACCTGCTGGAAGCGGGACGCCGGGCGTTCCCGGGATATCCGGACTCGGTACTCGCCCAGGCTCCGCAACTTCCCTACCAGAGTGAGGTGTGCCGCACGTGGGACGTTCCGGACCGCACGTCCTCCCAGCGCGTGGCGACCCGGAGCACGGTGCCGACGCTGATCCTCTCGGGAACGTTCGACGCCAAGACGGGGGCGCGGTGGGGACGGTTCGCGGCCCGGACGCTTCCCGACGCGACCGTCGTGCGCGTTCCCGGAATCGGCCACTGGGTGACTCCGCAGTCTCCCTGCGCCCAGAGCGTCCTGGCTTCCTTCCTCGCCGACCCGGCCGCCGTCGACACCGAGTGCGTCGGCGGCCTCAAGCCCAAGCCGTTCACGATCACCTGACCAGGAGACCGAACCATGCTCAACACGCCAGTCCCTCGACGTCGCACCGCTACGGGGTTACCGAACCGGTTCGCCGGTGCGGCGGTCGGCGGCGCGGTCCTCGTCGGCCTGCTGGGAGCGCCCGCGCAGGCGAGTCCGCCGGGGGCGGTCGCGGCACTCGGGACCCTCGCCCGGACCGCCGGGTCGGCCGCGTTCACGCCGGGTGCCTGCCCCAGGACGCCGGAGCCGATACCCGCACTGAGGAACGCGCGCTGCGGAACGCTCACCGTGCCCGAGAACCGCGCCGATCCCGACGGGCGGACCATCACCCTCGGGGTCGCGATCGTGCCGGCGCTCTCGCGCACACCGGCGCCCGATCCGATCGTGTGGTTCGCCGGCGGTCCCGGCGACGACGCCGTCGGGGAGGCGCAGTTGGCGATCGACGGCGGCCTGAACCGCGACCGTGACGTGATCTTCATGTCCCAGCGCAGCACCTACTCGGCCGATCCGGAACTCACCTGCCCGGTGGTGGACCGCTTCGCGGCCCGCGCCGTCGGCCTCGTATACGACGCGCGGTCCACCGGGCGCGAGCACGTCGAGGCCACCCGGGCCTGCCGGGACGAACTGGCGGCTCGCGGAGTGGACCTGAGCGCCTACAACAGCACCGAGAGCGCCGCCGACTACGCGGACCTGCGGGTCGCACTGGGCATTCGGCAGTGGAACGTGTTCGGGATCTCCTACGGCACCGACCTCGCGCTCATCTACCTGCGGGAACACCCGGAAGGGATCCGTTCGGTCGGCGTGGACGGGGTCCTCCCGCCGTCCCTGGCCGGTGCCGCGCTGACCTGGAGCAGCGCGAAGCAGGGCTTCGACGGACTGTTCCGGGCGTGCGCCGAGCAGCCCTCGTGCGCCGACCGCTACCCGGACCTGGAGGACACGTTCACCGAGCTCGTCCGGGAGCTGGAGGCCGATCCGGTCACCACCCACGTCACGGTGCCGTCGAGCAGTGAGCCGGTCAAGGTGGTGATCGACGGCGGGACCCTGGTGAACTGGCTGACCTCCGCCACGCACGTGGCCGCGGGCGTTCCCCGCTCCATCGACGAGCTGGCCCACGGCAACCCGCAGCGGGTCGCCGAGCAGTGGGCCGGAGGCAAGGTCAGCCCGCAGGCGATCGGGCGGATCAGTCAGGGGCTGGCCTACGGGGTGTTCTGCGGGGAGTGGGTGCCGTACGAGGACCCGTACGACGTGATCCGGGCGGGAAAGCGTGCGTTCCCGTCGTTCCCGCGCTCGGTGCTCGCCCAGGGCCCGCAGCTGCCCTTCCTGCGGGGCGACTGCCGGGCCTGGGACGTTCCGGCGCAACCGCGCTCGGTCCGGGACGTGACGCGCAGCGACATCCCGACGCTGGTCCTGTCGGGAGGGTTCGACGCCCAGACCGGCGCGTCGAACGGGGCCTACGTCGCGCGCACGCTGCCCAACGCGACCACCGTCACGGTCCCCTACACCGCCCACGTCGTGTTCGCGGGCTCGCCGTGCGCCCGGAGCATCGTCACCTCGTTCTTCGACGCCCCCGACGACCCGGCGACCGGCTGCACCGCCCACGTCCAGCCGCCGCAGTTCGAGATCGGGCCGAGATGAAACGAGCTCACCGGTTTCACTGATCGCTTCGGAGGCAGGAGAAGGGGCGCCATGCCGAGCAGTCCGTCGGCGACGGCGAGGACCGTCCAGGCGGGACCGGCGATGTGCAGGCGCCGGTGCGGCGGCGGTCGCGGTGCTGGCCGGCCCGGTGAGCCTCGCCCGCCGACGAGGGCGCGGACGAGCGGTGGCCCGACGGACACCGGGTCGGAGTACGGATCGACCCCGTGCACCCGCAGCGGGCTCCCGTCACCGGCGGCGGATACCGGCCGCTGTGGGTCGTGGTCGCGGTGGGTGGGCTCGGCACCCCGTTCGTCCGGTGCGCTGGTGGCTCCTGGAGGAGCCCGCGGAGTAGGTGCCGTCGGTCGGTTCCCGCCGGGTGCCAGGCGCCGGGCATCCCACGAGGACGCACCGGCGTGGCGGGCGCCGACCGTCTCGTGGGATCGAACGGCGGTGCGGTGTCACCGGACGATGACCGCCATGTCCTGGTACGTCGCGTACCCGGCGTCGAAGGCGGCCTCGCTGATCCAGGACTCCCCGCGGTTCGGGTCGTCGACCAGGAGCTGGCCGTCACGGACCGCGGAGACGACCACGGAGTGCTCGGACGGTCCGGCGTAGAGCACCCGGCGGCCGTCGTAGGCGGTGTACGAGCCGGCTGTCACGTAGCTCCAGCCGTAGTCGGCCCAGACGATCGCCGGGTGTCCGGCGGCGACCTGCGCACGCAGCTGGGACGGGCTGATGCCCTGCCCCGCCTGCATGACCGAAAGGCCGTAGGACCGCGCGGCCTGGGCGACCGGCGGGTAGTACACGCCGAAGCCGGTGCCGGCCGCCTCCGAGCCGTCGGGGTCGCCCACGAAGGCGCGGTACGGATCGCCGGACAGCGGACCGGAGACGCCCACCTGGTAGTGCACCCGGTCGACGCCGATCCGCGCGAGCACGTCCTGGTCCCCGACGTGGACGCCGCGGGCGGCCAGCACCATGCGCAGCGACGCCGCCTCGCAGTCGTTGGCCAGCTGCTGGGAGGAGAACGAGACCCCGGTCGCGGCGGCGCCGGAGGGCGTGGCACAGACCAGCGTGGCCGCAGCGGCCAGGGCGGCGGCCAGTGCCGTCAGCCGTCCGCCGCGCGGTAACCGCCTGAACCGGTGATGCGGGGGCTGCGGGTTCCCAGGGTGGTCGCGGATGTGCTCGCCCTTCGTCATGGGGCTCCTCCTTCGCTGTCTTCCCCCGTTCCATGGCACCTCGTTCTCACCCGTCCCGCAGCTGGGGAGGTCAGGCGGTTGCAGGCTCCGCCGGCCGGCGGGCCGGGGCGTCGGACGCCCTCGCGGTTGTACAGGGAGACGGCCGGCGCGATGGTGAGGGCGGCGCCGCCGGCGAAGACGGTGCCGGAGGAGACGGCCTTCGGGCTGCCGGCCTCGGTGCGGGCCGAGCCGGCGACGAACGGCATCACGGCGAGCACGGCGACGCCGAGGACGACCTCGCCCCGGACGACCTCGCCCCGGACGACCTCGGGAAGTGCCGGAGCGTCAGGCGCAGGAGTGGGGTGGTGTCGTCCACGGCACGCGCCCGCACGATCCGGGGCATCAGCCGGAACTGGTTGAAGGCCCCCGCGACGACCGGCCCGACGACCAGGAGGATCTCGACGAGCAGGGCGATGCCGTACCCGGTGGTCCACAGCTGCGAGATGCCGCCGACGTGCTCCGGGCCGGCGGCTGTTCGGTGCGGGGCGCTGTGCGTCTCGGCGCGTGCTACGCCCCGGGGTTGAGGCTGAGGACCGCGAGCAGGAACACCAGGAGTGCCGCCGACGGGGCGAGCGCGATCGCCACCCGCGCCTTGGGCAGCAGGTAGGCGGCGGCCCACTGGAGGGCGAGGAGGACGAGGGCCGCGAAGAGCGAGTAGGTCGCGAAGTGCAGCTGCGCGTAGGTGGTTCGGCAGTCGTGCGGTCCGTTGCACGGGTCGGTCGCCATCTCCGCGAGGCCCCGGAAGAAGGTGGCCGGCAGCAGGAGCGCCCCGTTCACGAGGGTGGAGATCAGCGGGGCCTTCGTCCAGTCCTCGCGGGAGGAACTGGCCGGACGGTGCACGGCGGGCATCGATTCGCTCATGCCGACCATGCTGCCGACGGGGCCGGGGGCCCGGCAGCGACCGGGTACTCAGGTCGGGGGAGGTACGTACTCGGGTAGGTGCGCCTGCCGATACCGCGTTGCGCGGGCGGGGGAGTCCGGACGAGGATCGGGGGATGTTCGAGCTGCTGCCGTCGACCGGTCTCGTGTTGCCCCATGGGGCGGGTGTGCTGCGGTTCGGCATGTCCGAGCGTGACGCGCAGTGGGCCGTCGCGACTCTGGCGGACGTGCGCGAGTACTGGGCCTGCCAGGCCGGTTGGGCCTTCTCGGCCCGCTACGAGGGCTTGGAGCTTCTCGTCTTCGGGGACGTCGTCGACCGGTTGGGCCGCACCGAGCGGGACGTGGACGGGCTGGCGTCCGTCCGCGTCCTCCGGCACGACCGCGCGCCGACCGGGCCGTCCGCCGTCCCGGTGGTCCTCCAGGACGTCGACCTGTTCGGCTACCCGGCGGCCGAGGTGCTGGCCGCCCTGGAGACCGACCGGCACCCCGCGGTGAGGTTCCGGTCGGCCCCGACCGGCTTCCTGCTGGAAGCGGGGCTCTTGGCGATGTGAGCACGCCCCGGGCCGGGAGTCACAGCGGCCGGCCGGCGACGGACAGGGGGCTGCCGCGGCGGATCTCGTCGAGGGCCTGGACGGTGTAGTCGACGGTGTTCCCGGGCAGCCGGCCGAGCGGCCACCAGGCGAGGCGGTCGCACTTCTCGGGCTCCCGGTTGTCGGCGTCGCCCTCGTAGCGGACCGGGCGGAAGAAGAGCTGGAGACGGTCGGCGCCGTCGTCGGGGTCCAGGTGGTGGAGCGTGTGGACCAGTCGGAGGTCATCCGGGGCGATGGTGATGCCCAGTTCCTCGTCCGCCTCGCGCGTCATCGCGTGGGTCACCGTCTCGCCGGCTTCCAGGTGACCGGCCGGCACGTGCCACAGGCCGGCGGCGTAGGGGGTGTTCCGTCGGAGGCCGAGCAGGACGTGGTCCTCCTCGATGAGCACGAGGTGGACTCCGACGACGAGGGTCAGTGGGTTTGCCATGGCGGCCTCCGGAAGGGTGCGATTCGAACAACGCGGGGTTTCGTCGGATGTGGGCTGGTCCTGCAAGTCCGGCTGGAGGAAGCTGATTTGCCCCGGACGACGGGCTCGCCGTCAGTGATGATGGTGCTGTTCGAATCAGGTGTTCAAGTCGGTCGTGCGTACCCGGGGTGGGAATCACTCGTTCGGACGGCCGGTGGCGGTGGGAGGTTTGCAGCGGACCCAGATCGTGCCCCGGTCGACGAGTTGGTCCGGGTGGACCTCCACACCCGGACCAGCGTCGCGCAGCCCGGGGGCAGCAGCTGGAGCACGGCTGCGGCCCACTCTCCGGCCTCGCGCTGCGCCAGGACCGCGCGACCTGCGGGACGTCGCCAGGGTCCCGGCCGACGTCGACGCCGCGCCGAGCCTCCGGTTCAGTCCGCGCGAAGCCCCAGGGACAGCTCGCCTTCGGCGCAGCTGTCCCTGAGCTCGTGCTGCTCCACTGGGGACAGCCGCCCGGACGCGCCCCGGCGGCCGCCGTCGAGCACGCTCCGCGCGGTGGTCAGCCAGTCGGCGACCGGTTCCACCCCGATGAACTCGGCCAGGCGGGACAACTCCCGGTCGGGGGCGTCGAGCAGGTCCTCGTAGACCAGGGTGGTCCGCATGCCCGGGGGCACGGCCGCCAGATGGGCGACGCCCTCCGTGACCAGGCGGGACCACAGCTCGCCGAACGCGGTGAGCGGGAT
The DNA here is from genome assembly GCF_040650235.1 of Kitasatospora sp. NPDC048722. NCBI lineage: Bacteria > Bacillati > Actinomycetota > Actinomycetes > Kitasatosporales > Streptomycetaceae > Kitasatospora > Kitasatospora sp. NPDC048722. Next base: position 19,808 of record NZ_JBEZGX010000026.1, on the reverse strand, counting down.
GGCGCGGTCCCACACCAGTGCCGGATCGAACCGTTCGTCGAGCAGAGGGGCGAGGTCGGGCGGCAGCGCCCGGACGTGTTCCTCGGTGAGCTCGACGAACCGGGTGACACCGGAGCGTCGGAGGATCTCGCGCAGGAGCAGGATCGTCCGGTAACCGGGGTGCCGGCTCATGGACAGGGCGCAGTCGGGGCCGGAGCGGACCAGGTGGACGAACCGGGCCTCGGGGAAGAGCGTACGCAGGCGCGGGATCCACTCCGTCGAGAAGCCCGACCGTTCCACCACGGCCGTACGGCCGAAACGGTCGCCGAGCTCACCGAACAACGCCCGGTACTGGTCGGCCGCGGAGCGCGAGGGCCACTGCCGGACCGTTCGCCCGAGGTCGTCGAACAGGTCGTCCGGACGGTCCGTCACGTGCGGCAGCACCATGAGCAGGATCGCCGGGACACCCGGAGCCCCGGCCGAGTACCGCCCGGGCCGCCGCGTGTAGAGGAACTCCGGCAGCGGGATGCCCGAGCGGATCATCTTCTCGAAGACCGGGTTCGGGTCCGCGAGCAGCCGCCAGAACTCCGGCCCCGACAGCGGTCGTTCCGGAATCCCCTCGGCACCCACGGACGCGAGCAGCTCGTTGAGGCTGAGCACGTCAGGGTGAACATTGAGAACCCGCGACAGCGCGGTCGACCCGCTGCGCCCTGTTCCGACGACGAAGGTCAACGGGCGCACGCTCTCCCCTTCCGGTGAAGTGGTCCAACCGTAGCGGTACTTGAGGCGAAAGGTGCTGTCGGCTCAGCTGGTGGCCTCAGCGCTCCCTTCCGCTTGCCGCAGTGTCGGCCTCCAGCGAGCGCTTCAGTGCGGCGAGCGTCACCGTCATGTTCCGGCGGTTCCATTCCGCGCGGCCACCGGTGCGCAGCACGGTCTCCGTCGTCCAGGTGCTGACCCGGTTGCGGCGGTCCTGCCAGAACTGCTCCACCACCGTCACGCCGCCGTCCGCCTCGCTCAGGGTGAGGCGGAAGCCCCAGCGGGCGACCGCGATCGGCCCGAAGCTGACGTCCCAGGCGAAGACGCGCCCCGGCTCGGCCTCGACGACCCGGCAGACGGTGTTCCAGCGGATGCCGCCCTTGCGGTTGTGTCCCTGGAAGCGCGCGCCCGGCACCGGAGCGGCAGGGCTGCCGCGCCACGCGGCACCGGTGCACTCGGGACTCCACTCGCCCATGCGCGTCACATCGGCGACCGCGGCCCAGACGGCGTCCGGCGGGGCGGCGATCTCCGTCCGGACGGAGACGGATTCACGGCCGGCACTGGTCATGCGAACCTCCTCCAACGGGTGTCCCGGCATCGCACCGCGCGCGGGCTCCCCGCGTCAACGTGCGCCCGGTCACAGCGCCGGCCAGGAGCCGGCGGCGGTCGCTCGGGTGGGGCCGCGGGTCATGTGGCCGGAGCCGTGGCTCCGGCTGTTCCCCGTGCTTCGACGGGGAACAGCCGAGCGCTCGCGGGTCAGGGGGACGCCGTGTCCTGGGTGTCCTTGGCGGCGTCCGATTCGGCAGCGGCGGCGGCGCTGTCGGCGGCGTCCACCTTCTGCCGCATCTGGCTGAGCTGGTCGCCGCTCACGGCCGATCCGCTCGCGCCCGCGGACGGTGCGCCCGCGGCGGGTTCGCCGCCCTTCCCCGCACCGCTCCCGTTCGCGCCGCACGCCGTCAGGGCGAGCGCGGCGAGCAGGGCGGCCGTCAGGGCGGCGGCCCGCCGGGACAGCCGGCCGACCGCTACCGGTGCGGCCACCGGCCTGCCCCCGACCGGGGCGGACGCCGTGCCGCGCACGGCCACTGCGCGGGCGGTCACTGCGCGTTCGGGGTGCCGAGGCCCTGCGAGGAGCACCAGCCGGCCACGGCGTTCAGGTCGCTCTGGCGCTGGGTCAGCGTGGGAACCAGGCCCTTGCGGTACGTCAGCCGGTCGTTGAGGTCGTTGTAGATCGCGGTGTGGCCGGCGGCCTTGGCGTTGTTCACCCGCTGCGTCAGGCGGGCGATCGAGCCGGCCTCGGTGACCGGGCCGTTCAGGCGGTCCAGCGCGTTCTTGACCCGCTGCTCGGCCTTCGGCAGCCGCTTGCAGACGCCCTTCGCGCCGTCGCCCTCGGGGGTCGGCAGCACCTTCGGCGTCGAGGAGGCCACCGGGGTGGCACCGGCGGTGTCGGCCTGGGCCGGTCCGGCGAGGGCGATGAGGGTGGTGCCGAGAGCGAGAGCGCCGATCGCTGCGGCCGCCTTACGGTGGGAGTGCATGGCGAAGTCCTCCAGTTGCCACGGGTGGCAGGTCCGGCCGGAGCGTCGGGCGCTCCGGCTGAGCAGGACGGTAGAGGGCCTCTTTGTGGATTCCTTGTGAGCCGGCCGGCCGCTCTGTGGGTCCGGCACCCCGGGAGCTTCAGGCGCTCGCACCCGTGGAGCGGATCCAGTCGCGGCGGGCCGGCAGGGGTGGCGTCGGGGCGTCCGGGTCGACCAGGGGCAGCCGGACCTCGACGCGGCAGCCGGTACCGCTCGGCGGCTCGGTGACCGTGATGGTGCCCCGGTGCAGGGCCACCTGCTGGGCGACCAGGGTCAGCCCCAGTCCCGAACCGGGGCTGTCCCGCCGCCGGCGGAAGCGGTCGAAGACCGCCGCCCGGTCCTCCACCGGGATGCCCGGCCCGTCGTCGTCCACGGTCAGCAACGCCTGCCCGGCCTCCCGGCGCAGGCCGACCACGATCCGGGCCGGCTCCCCGGGCCGGTGCCCGTGCACGGCCGCGTTGGCCAGCAGGTTGTCGCAGACGATCCGCAGCCCGGCCTCCCACCCGTGCACCCGCAACCCGCCGCCGTCCGGCCCGGTGAGGCCGGGGCCGGTCACGCCGACGGTCACCTCCGGCCGCCGTCGGCGCAGCTCGGCGACGGCGGCGGCGGCCGGATCGGCCGGGTCGATCACCGCGAACGCCTCCTCCTCTACCAGGTCGCCACGGGCCAGCGTGCGCAGCGCGGTGAGCAGGTCGAGCAGTCGCCGGTGGTCGTCGCGGAGGTCGGAGAGGATCTCGGCGCGGTCCGCCGCCGGCAGGTCCGGGTGCGCGCCGAGCACGTCCAGGTTGGTCTGCAGGCTCATCAGCGGTGTGCGCAGTTCGTGCGAGGCGGCGGCGGAGAACGAGCGGGCGGTTTCCAGCGCCTGGCCGGTCCGGGCGACCTGGTGGTCATACCGGGCCAGCGCGCTCTCCAGCGCGAGCGCGAGCTCGTCCACCTCGCGGATCCCACTGTGCCGGTGGGTGAAGCCGCCGGCGCCGGCGCGCGGGTCGAGCGCGCCGGCCCGCCGGCCCAGGCGGCTGAGCGGTGCGGTGGCGCGCCGTGCGAGCGCGTATGCGAGCAGGCCGGAGAGCGGCGCGGCCAGCACAGCGGCCCACAGGATCCGCCCGCGCACCGCGTCCACCTGCGGGTTCGTCGCCGACACCGGTGCGGTGACCCAGAGCGTGCCGGGGTTGGCGCCGCTCACCTGCCGGGCCAGCACCCGCCAGGCACGGCCCTGCGCCCGCACGGTGACCAGGACGCCGGTGCCCGTGGGGGCGGGCTGCGGGAGCACTGCGGCCGGGCCCGGCACCGGGCCGCCCTCCGTGATCTGCTCGCCGTTCGCGTCCGCCACCCGGATGCCGACGTCCAGCGCGTCGTCGAGCAGGTTGCGGCGCTGGTTCTGCTCGATCCGGGGCCGGTCCTGCTGGGTGGCGGTCAGCAGCGCCCTGGCGGCGGGCAGCACGGCGGCGGCGCGGTCGCGCAACCTGGTGTCCTGCTGGGAGCGCAGATCGTGGGTGACCAGGCCGAGCAGCAGCGCGCCGGTGCCCAGCACGAGCAGCGGGACGAGCAGGGCCGCGCCGGTCGCGATCCGGGTGGCCAGGCTCATCGAGCGCCGGGCGGGGACGGGGCCGCTCACCGGTGTGCCTCCGGTATCCGCAGCACGAAGCCGACGCCCCGCACCGTGTGGATCAACCGCGGCCGGCCGCCCTCCTCCAGTTTGCGGCGCAGGTAGCTGACGAACGTGTCGACGGCATCGGTGCGGACCTCGAAGTCGTACCCCCAGACCCGTTCGAGCAACTGGTCGCGGGACAGCACCAGTCCGGCGTTGCGGGCCAGGTACTCCAGCAACTCGAACTCGCGGCGGGTCAGCCGCAGCGGCTGGCCGTCCCGGCGGACCTCGCGGGCGGCGGGCTCGATCTCCAGCGGCCCGACCCGGAGCACCTCACCGCCCGGTACGGCGGGCCCGCCGTACAGTCCGGCCTGCGGGCGGCGGCGCAGCAGGGCGTGCAGGCGCAGCACCAGCTCCTCCAGCGCGAACGGCTTGACCAGGTAGTCGTCGGCGCCCGCCTGCAGGCCGGCCACCCGGTCGGCGAGCTCGTCCAGTGCGGAGAGCATCAGCACGGGTGTGTCGATGCCCTGGTCCCGCAGTCGGCGGCAGACCTCGGTGCCGTCCACGTCGGGCATCGAGACGTCGAGGACCAGCACGTCCGGTGGCTCGGTGGCCACCAGGCGCAGAGCCGCCCGTCCGCCGTCCGCCGTCCGCACCGTGAACCCGCTGAGCCGCAGGCCGCGTTCCAGCGACCTGCGGATCGTGTCGTCGTCGTCCACCACCAGCACCGTCCCGGTGCCGTCACCGACCGCCATCGGGTTCTCCTCGCTCCCTTCCGGCCGCAGCCGGGGCGTCCACAGTGCCACGGGCTGATGAGAGCTTTCTCATCGAAGTCCCGGGGCCCACGGACGAACGCCGGAGGCCGTCGAGAACACGAGCCGGCACGGTCGATCCGCCGCACGGCCGAGGGCGGGCCCGCGGTCCGGAAGACGGCGGGCGGCCCGGGAGGCCGACAGTGGTCGGTTCCCGGGCCGCCCCGCTGGTGTTTCCCCGAGGGGGTCAGCCGGCCGGAGTGCCGCCGTCCTCGACGAGGCTGTACATGACCGACCGCTGGTCCTTGCGGCGTTCGACGCGGCCCTTCGCGACGAGCGCGCCGAGGGCGTTGCGCACGACCTGCGGGGTGGGCTCGCGGTCCGGGTGCGCCAGCAGGAACTCGTCGCGCAGTTCCTTGGCGGTGCGGGGCTCGCCGTGGCCGGCGAGCAGGTGCGTCAGGACGTCGCCCAGCAGCGGGCGCTGCGACGGGACCTTGGCGACGCGGCGGGACTTGGCGGCCGCCTTCACCGTGGAGGCGGCCGTGGAGCCGGCTCGCGGTGACGGGGTGCGGGGCGCCCGCTTGCGGCGCGGCGCCTTCGCGGCGGGCGCTTCGGCGGGTGCTTCGGTGGGTGTGTCGGCGGACGCGTCGGCGGGGGCCGGCTCGTCCTGGGGGCGGGCCTGCTCCGGGCCGGGCGTCGAGTCCGGGGCCTGCTCCTGGACGGGAGCGGGCCCGGTGTCGTCGCTGTAGCGCTCGGCGACCGACATGATGTCGACGAGGAGCGCCTCCTCCTGCCGGAGCTTGGTGAGTTCGTCGGCGAGCTCCTGCTGCCGGCGGCGGTTCCCCGCGAGATCCGACGCGGCCTGTACGGCGTACCGCGATCGGAGCGAGGCGGCTGATTGGCTGGTCACGACCGGTCACTCCTGCCTGTGGACGTTGTTGCGCATGGTACCCGTGTCGAGGGCCCGCGCACGGCGTCGAAAGCGAAATAACCCTTCGGCCAGGTGACGTTCGCGCACGTGGTGGCGCGCAGGGAGAACACACCTGTCAGTCCACGGATGTCCTTGACGGATCGTCAGCTCGCGAGGGGGCTCGACTCCTCCAGGGTCCCGTCCGCCAGCCGCAGCCGGCGGTCGACCCCGATCCGGGCGAGGAACCGCTCGTCGTGGCTCGCCACCAGGAACGCTCCCTGGTAGGAGTCGAGCGCGCCTTCGAGCTGCCCGACGCTGACCAGGTCGAGGTTGTTCGTCGGTTCGTCGAGCAGCAGCAGGTGCGGCGCGGGCTCGGCGCACAACACGCAGGCCAGGGTGGCGCGCAGGCGCTCGCCGCCGGAGAGCGCGCGCACGGACAGGTGGGCTCGGGCGCCCCGGAAGAGGAAGCGGGCGAGGAGGTTCATCCGCTCGATGCCGCGGACGTTCCTCTCCGCGACCTCGCGCCCGGCCGGCACCGCCTCGTCGTAGGCGGTGAAATCGCCGCCGTACAGGCGGAGTTCGTGCGAGTCGAGTTCGGCGATGCGGTCCATCCGATCGAGCGGGGCGCGGTCGTGGCCGACCAGCGGCAGGCAGCCGGAGAAGTACTCCAGCATGTCGTGGAGGCGCTGCCGGGCGCCGAGGTCGAGGTTGTACGTCGGTTCGTCGAGCAGCAACACGTCCGGGCGGTGCAGTGGGGACGTCTTGACGGTGCGTCGGATAGCCGCCGGAATAATGTCCGTTCGGAACGGTTACGTTCTGTCTCGATGGGCCAAGGCTCACACCCAGGGACGGGACACCCCGTGAACGCCGCGAGCAGGTCGAGCGGGAGAGGGGCGGGACTGACGAGGTCCACGGCTTCTACCGGCTCTTCCTCGCCCCGACACGGCCCGCTGCGCCCCCAACGGCAGCACCGACGGCCTCGGGGCCCTGACCGCCTGGGTCGAGCAGGGCAGGGCCCCGCGGACGCTCCCGGCGACCCGGCCGACGCGACCGGCTTCCGCGGCACCCCGGCGACCCGCGACCGACCCCGGCCCCGGGCACCCCGGCCCGCACCCACCGATCGGGTGCGGGCCGGGGTGCCCGGTGCCCGGTCGTCAGAAGTGGTCGACGTCCACGACGGCCTGGGCGAAGCGGGTGGGGGCCTCCTGGGGGAGGTTGTGGCCCACGTCCGTCAGGGTGCGGTGCTCGTAGGGGCCGGTGAACATGTTCCGGTACGTGGAGCCGTCGGCGGGGGTGGCGGTGAACGGGTCCAGGACCGGGTCCATGGTGATGGTCGGCACGGCGATGGTGGGCCTGCGGGCCAGCAGGTGTTCGTCGTGGTCGTAGCGGTGCTCGCCCTCGACGATGCTCAGGCGCCAGCGGTAGTTGTGGATGACGATCGCGGCGTAGTCGGGGTTGTCGAAGGCGGCCGCGGTGCGGTCGAAGGCGGCGTCGTCGAAGCGCCAGGTCGGGGAGAGCGTCTCCCAGACGAACCGGGTCAGGTCGCGCCGGTGGGTGCGGTCCTGCATGGCGGCCCTGCCGCGTTCGGTCGCGAAGTAGAACTGGTACCACCAGGTGCGCTCGGCGCCCGGCGCGAGCGGCTTCGTCTGCGCCTCGCGGTTGGTGATGAGGTAGCCGCTCACCGGGACCAGGGCCTTGACCCGCTCGGGCCACAGGGCCGCCATGACGGCGCCGGTGCGCGAGCCCCAGTCGAAGCCGGCGACGACCGCGCGGTCGATCCGCAGGGCGTCCATGAAGGCGACGATGTCGTGGGCGATGGCTGCCTGCTGGCCGTTCCGGGGGGTGCGGGGCGACAGGAAGCGGGTCGTGCCGTGGCCGCGGAGGTAGGGGACGAGCACGCGGTAGCCGAGGTCGGCGAGGAGCGGCGCCGCGTCGACGTAGCTGTGGATGTCGTACGGCCAGCCGTGCAGCAACAGGACCACCGGCCCCTGCGCGGGCCCGAGTTCGGCGTAGCCGACGTCGAGCGCGCCGGCGGTGACCTGCTTCAGGACGGGGAAGGAGGTGTGCGTGCCGGGGGCGATGTCCGGTACGACGGGGGCCGGGCCGCAGCCGCCGGAGCGTCCTGAGGCGGGAGCGGCGGCGGCGACGCCTCGCAGGCCGGTGAGCGAGGCGGTGGCTGCCCCTGCGCCGAGGCCGACGGCCTTGGTGAAGCTGCGCCTGTCGATCATGTGATTCCTTTCGGGAGATGCGGACGCGACCCGTGGCGGGGAGGCGGGTGTTCGGAGCGAAGGTCACTTTTCCGCTCCGCTTCGTCGGTCACATCGGTCACATGACGGTCGGTGTCGAGGGGCAGGCGTACGTCGTGACCGGTCTGGGTGGTGATGAAGGTGCGGCACGGGCGGCGGCCGCAGCCAGGGCCCGGACATTGCGTATCCGTCGGTCACTGGTCAGTATGGTGACGTGATGCATGCCTTCCCCTGTGGGACCCTGCCCCTCGACTTCGTCGGCACCTGCCGCGCGCGGCGCAACGAGGTGCCGGTGGAGAAGCTGGCCGCGCCCGGTCAACTCGACGCCTGGTTCGTCGAGTCGGGGATGTTCGACACCGTGCCCGGCGCCGACGCGACGGACCTCGACGTCGCCGTGGACCTGCGCGAGGCGATCTACGCGCTCGTCGCCTCCCGGCTCGACGGGCAGCCGATGCCGACCCGGGCGATCGCCGAGGTGAACCGGCACGCGGCGGGGCTGCCGGTGACGCTGCGCCTGCACCCCTCCGGCGCCACCAGGACCGGGTCCGTGGCACAGGGGCTGGCCGCGCTCGCCCGCGAGGCCGTCGAGATCCTCGGCGGCGACGACGCGGCGCTGCTGCGCGAGTGCGCCCGGCCGGAGTGCACCCAGGTCTACCTCGACCGCTCGCGCGGATACCGGCGCGAGTGGTGCGCCATGCGGACGTGCGGGAACCGGGTCAAGGCCGCGACCTACCGGGCGCGCCAGCACGGCGGCGCCGGGAGCTGACGGCCGCTTCGTGGCAGCACCCCCGCGAGCGTGTCGCTGCCGCTCGGGCAAGGGCGTCCGCCCGGGCCCGTCGGGGGAGTCGGGCCCGGGCGGGGTCCGCGGTGGCGTCAGCCGGTGACGGCGGTCGCGTTGACGGTGACCGGTATGTTGCCGCGCGTCGCCTTGGAGTAGGGGCACAGCCGGTGGGCCGCGGCGGCCGGTTCGACGGCCGTCTCCTGGTCCACGCCGCCGAGTTCGAGGTCCAGGACCGCGCCGAGGCCGAACCCGCCGTCGTCGCCGTGGGTCAGGGTCGCCTCGACCCTGATGGCGGTGCTCGTCAGCCGGATCCTGCGCTCGCCGGCCGCGCGGCGGACGGCGCCCAGGAAGCACGCGCCCCAGCCGGCCGCGAACAGCTGCTCCGGGTTGGTGGCGCCGCCGGCGCCGCCGAACTCCTTCGGCACGGCGAGCGCCGTGGTGAGGTTGCCGTCGTCGGCGACGACCTGTCCGCCGTTGCGGCCCTCGCCGGTCACGGTGACCACACCGGTGTAGATGACTGCCATGGCCCTGTCTCCCTCGTGCTCTTCTCTCGCTCTTCCGTCCGGCGGACCGCCCTTGCGGTAACCCGTCTGACTGGTGATGACTATTGGCGCCGGGCGGGGGGCTGTCAAGGAACCCGTCCGCTGATGTGGCCTGAATGCTGCACATTTGCGTGTTGTGCGGCTGGAAACCGGCGTGTGCGGATGCTGCTTGCGGCTTCCTTGATAACTGCTTTGACGGGTTACCGATTACCTGTCGGGCCAGCCCCGGCGCGGTGGTCAGCGGGTCGCGCGGGCGGCTTCCTCGATCACGTGGGTCACGATCTCCGGGTGGGACGCCGCGACTGTCGTGGGGCCGGGGACGTGGTCGAGCACGCCGCGCTGTGCGGTGGCGTCGGCGGCCGGGCCGCGCAACGGGTACCCGGCTGCCGGAGCCGTTTGATCACCGCGTTCCAGCCGGACGCGTCGGCGAAGGCGCCGTGTTCCGGGACGATCGTCGGCTTCGGACCGGCCGCGTCGGGCGAGGTCGCCGTCGCGCTCGCGGCGCCGCCGACCACCGCCGTGCCGAGCGCGAGGCTCCCGCACGCGGCCCACGCCGTGGCTTTCGCGAGCCGGCGCCTGCGGGTGGTCGTGCCTTCTGCCATCGGTCGAGTCCCTTCGCGGATCCATGGGCGGGGCGGCCGACGCGCACGGCGGGCAGCGGTGTCGGCGCACTCCCGACTCTCGCGGGGCGGTCGCCGGGGCGGATCCGTCAGATGACGCTCGACCGCTCGCCCTGTCAGGGCAGTACGGGTGTCTTCGCGGGCGCTCGGGTGGGGCAGTCAAATGACCGAGGGCGTGTGCAGGCGGACGCGAACGGGCCCCGAGGCGCCCCGGGGCCCGTTCGCGTCCGCAAGGGGATCAGCCGTCGTTCTCGGCCGACGGGATGTACGCGCCGGGGACGTCGTCCGGGGCGTGGATCTCGGACTCGCCCGGGTACGGAGTGGTCCAGTTGTGCGTCTGGTACCAGGTCAGGTGGTTCATCTGGGCAGGGTTCGCACGGTCCGGCGCGGCGTTCGGGCCGGTGAGGCGCTGCTTCGACTTCCAGGCGTTCCACTGAGCAGCGACGCCCTGCTCCGCCGCCGGCGGGGCGACCGTGGTCGGGGCCGGGGCCGCCGCGCGGTCCTGGGCCGCGCCGGGCACGTCGACGCCGCACGACGGCGGCGTCTTCAGGCCGTCGGTCAGCGACGTCCGGTTGGGCACCGCGGTGAACGGCGTGAAGTCCGGCTCGTCGGTGAACGCCGTGGTCATCGGGCTGGCCGCGCTGTCCTTCTGGTTCATCGGGTGGATCCCGAGGATCTGCTCGATGGTGCGGACCATGGTGATCTGCGAGTAGTAGCGGCTGTCGACGGTCCCGTGCTGCGCCCAGGGGCTGATGACCTGGATCGGGGCACGGTGGCCGTCGACGTGGTCGAGGCCGGCCTGGGAGTCGTCCTCGACCACGAAGATCGCGGAGTCCTTCCAGTACTCGCTGTGCGAGATCTCGTCGACGATCTTCCCCACCGCGAGGTCGTTGTCGGCGACCTGAGCGGCCGGGCTCGCCGGGCCGCCGGTGTGGTCGCTGGACAGCCACAGCATGTTGAGGCCGGCCGGCCCGTTCTGCTCGAAGTCCCGCTTCCAGATCTGGTACCGGTACTGGTCCGGCACGTCGAGGTCGAACTTCGGGAAGCCGGGCACCGACACGTCGTTGAGCGAGGGGATCGGCGACGAGGAGTTGAGCGGGTAGGCGGTGTCCTGCCCGGTCGCGTCCATCGTCCTCGCGTCGCAGTACAGGTTCTGCCAGCTCGCGCCGTCGGGCTTGGTCAGGAACTGGTGGAACTCGCCGAAGTCGCGCACGTCCTGGCCGGCGGCCTGCGCGCCGGTCCACAGGAAGCCCGAGCGCTGGTGGCCGAGGGCGTCGTCCTCGGTGTCGTAGCTGCGCTGGTACTCGCCGGCCGAGGACTCGGTGTACTCCGGGTTGTCGGCCTGCATCAGCCAGTTGTGGCCCTCGGCGGAGTTGGTGCCGATGTCGTAGGTGTTGTCGTAGAGCCCGAACTGCTGGGCCAGCGCGTGCTGGTTCGGGGTGACGTTCGCGCCGAACTGCGCGAGCTTCGGGTCGCCGTCGCCCTTCGCGATGTCGCCGAAGAGCTGGTCGTAGGTGCGGTTCTCCTTGACGATCATGAAGACGTGCTTGATCGGCGACGGGTCGCCGATCCGCGCGGGCACCGGCACCGGCCTGGCCTTCTTGTGGTCGGCCGTCCGGACCGCGCCGTTGGTCCAGCCGTTCTGCTGGAAGACCTTGGCGGTCTGCTCTTGGATCTCGCGGTCTCCGGGCAGTGTGAACTGCGTGATGCTCGACGTGGTGTCGTGGGTGTTGTGCGCGCCGGTGGAGTTGGGGCGGCGGGCGTCGATGCCGCGGGTGTTGGAGACGACGACCTTCGAACCGGCGGTGGTGATCTCGGCCGGGAAGTAGTCGGTCGGCAGCAGACCGACGTAACCGACCGGCTCCTGGGCGCTGGTGAACCGGTAGACGGCCACCGCGTTGGCACGGCCCAGGGTGACCAGTAGGCGGCCGTCGTCGGTGAGCGTCACCGCGGTGGGCTCGTAGCCGACCGAGGCCTCCGGCCACGGCTTGGTGGAGACGGTCTGCACGACCCGGTCCCGCGCGGTGTCGACGACCGACACCGTGTCCGAGCCGGTGTCGGCGACGAACAGGACGCCGTTCCTGGCGTACAGCGCCGTCGGGTGCAGCCCGACGTCGATGGAGCCGACGGCGGCGGAGGCGTCCCCGAGGTCGATCACGCTGACGGTGCCGGAGGTCGTGGCGCCGGTGTCCTGGTCGGCCGGCACCTGCGTGCCGTAGGAGTTGAGCGTGTCGTCGTCCTCGGTGGCCGGGCGGCCACCCTCGTTGCCGACGTACAGCTTGTGGCCGACCTGGGCGATGCCGCGCGGGGCGTTGCCCACCGTCCAGCTGCGCTCGACCGTGCCGCTCGCCGCGTCGATCGCGACCACCCGGTTCTGGCCGTTGACCGCCGCGTAGACCGTCGAGCCGTCGGCGGAGAACACCGCGCCGGAGGCGAGCGCGTGCTTGGCGCCGTCGGCCGGGATCGCGACCTTCACCGGGTTGGCCAGGGTGCCGTCGGCGTTCACGGTGAAGCGGGTGTAGCCGTCGAGCCGGCCCAGCCACAGCTGCTTGCCGTCCGGCGAGTAGACCGGGGCCTCCTGGCCGACCGAGCCGTCGGTCAGGTGCAGGTCGTCCGCCTTCGCGGTGCCGACGCGCTGCTGCACCTGCCCGGTCCTGAGGTCGACGATGACCAGCGACGCGCCTCCGTCGGCGAGCGACGCGGCCAGGTGGACGCCGTCCGGGCTGACCCGGGAGCCCATGATCTTGCCGTCGTTGACGACCGACCGGGCGCCGTAGGGGGCGATGTACTGGTCGCTGGAGATCACCTGGCCGTCGACCGTGACCTGGCCGACCTGGTCGGTGCCGAACTGGTGGGTGGTCGCGAAAGCCGTGCCCGTGGCCACGGCCACCGCCGTGATGCACGCCGTGGCGAGCGTGGCGCGGCGGCCCGTGCGTCGGCCGGGAAGGGCGGGGTGTTCTCTCGGGACGCGACGACGACGCGTTACCTGCATGGCGTCATTCCTTCGTGGAGTGGGGCGGGTTGGGTGGTGCCTGGCGGGTGCGGTGCGCTCGGGCGGCCTCTCAGCCGGCCGAGGAGGAGAGCAGCGGGAGCTGCCCGTCGAACTGCCACAGCGGGTTCGGCGCGTCCCCGTTCGAGGTCTTCACCAGGAAGTAGCCGTTGACCTCCTTCGGCCCGTCGCCGTCGGCCGTCAGTCGGCCGTCGGAGGCGACGTCGAGCTGGTAGACCGCCGTGCCCGGCGCGGGCACGCCCGGCAGGTGCCAGGTGACGACGCAGCGCCAGTCGTTGCCGGGGCCCTCCGGGTCGACGTGGCCGTCCCCGCGGTCGCACGCCGCCGTGACCCGCAGCTGCTCCTCGGTGACGGCGGGGCGGTGCAACTGCTGGGTCTGCAGCCGGTACAGGTGCGCGAACGCGGTGGACACCGACTTCTCCACCTTCGTCCGGGTGATTCCCGAGCCTGTCGACGGCGTGGCCACGGCCACCGCGCCGAAGGTCAGCGCGAGCAGCCCGGCCAGTGGCAGGACACCGGACGCGAGCGCGCGGCGTTCCGCGCCGTCCTCGCTGCCGTTGGTGAAGTCCCGCCGCACGAACAGCCGGTAGGCCGCGGCGGTCGCCACCACCGCCCACACCAGGCTCACCGTGACCGAGACCAGCAGCTCGTCGAGCTGCGCCGGGTCGGCGAACAACCCGTTCCACGAGACGAAGGCGTAACCGGGCAGCGCGAGGCGCAGCGCCACCGGTAGCGGCAGCATCTGCGCGAGCTGCACCGCGACCGCGGTCAGTGCGGGGACGAGCAGGCCCATCGGGGAGCGGCCGAGGAGGACGGAGCCGAGCAGCCCGATCGCGGCCAGCGCCAGCGTCGGTGCCAGTGCGCAGGTCCACGCGAGCAGGACGCCGCCGGCCGCGTCGGACGGCGGCAGCAGGTGCCCGTCGACGCCGACCAGCGGCCGGTTCCCCACCGCGGCCAGCCCGCCGGCCGTCCCGGAGGCCGCCGACCCGGCCACCAGCAGCACGATCACGGTGCCGCTCGCCAGCGCCTTCGCCGCGAAGATCCGCCGCGGCGAGCGGATCGCGACCAGCAGGTGGCGCCAGGTGCCGAGGCGGTCCTCGGCGGCGAAGACGTCGCCCGCGACCACGGAGGTGAGGAGGGGAAGGGCCCACGAGCCGGCGAAGCCCAGTACGACCAGGGGCCCGGCCCAGCCGGTGGCGTGCATCCAGCGGCCGAACAGTGTGTCGGACGGCAGCGTGTCCTGCTGGGCCACGGCGGCGACGAACAGGCCGGGCAGCGTCCAGCATGCCAGCACCAGCAGGCGGATCCGCCACTGGGAGACGAGCTTGACGACTTCGAACCGGTACACGCGGGCCACCGGCACCGGGTGCGTCCCGGGGGCCGCCTCGGGGGATGCGAGAGCGGTGCTCATGCCGTGCCCTCCTGCTGGTCGGTCAGGGCGAGGAACGCGGCCTCCAGTGGCGGGACCACGGGGGCGACCTCCCGCACCCCCACACCCGCGTGCACCAGGGCGCCGACGAACCGCTCGACGGCCGGCGCCGACGCGCGCACGACGAGCGTCCCGGTCGCGCGCCGGTGTCCGGTCCCGGTGACGGTCCTGATGCCCGGGGTCCCGGCGGCCACGGCCCGAGCGGCCTGCGGATCGGAGGTGAGCAGGCGGTAGTCGAGCTCGGGGCTGTCGGCCGCGAGCTTCTCCAGCGGGCCGGAGAAGCGGACCCGGCCGGTCGCGAGGATCGTGACCTCGTCGCAGAGCGCCTCCAGGTCGTCCATGCGGTGGCTGGAGAGCACGACGGTCACGCCGTCGTCGGCGAGCCGCCGCAGGGCCCGGTGCACGTGGTGCTTGCCCGCCGGGTCCAGGCCGTTGGACGGTTCGTCGAGCACCAGCAGTCGCGGGTTCGTGAGCATCGCGGCGGCCAGGCCGAGGCGCTGGCGCATGCCGAGGGAGAACCCGCGCACGCGGTCGTGCGCGACGTCGGTCAGCCCGACCTCGGCCAGGGCTCCGTCGATGCGGCCGGTGCGGGCGTCCTGGCCGGTCAGGGCCGCGAGGGCGGCCAGGTTCCGGCGGGCGGTGAGGGACGGGTACAGTCCGGGGCCGTCCACGAACCCGGCGACGGCGGGCGGTGCGGCCAGCGCCCTGCCGACGGGTCTGCCCAGCACCTCCAACGCGCCCCCGTCGGCGACGGCCAGGCCCAGCAGCAGCCGGAGCAGCGTCGTCTTCCCGGCCCCGTTCGGCCCGGCCAGCCCGTGGATCCGTCCGGCCGCCAGGTCGAGCCCGACTCCGTCGAGCGCCACGACGTCACCGAAGTGCTTCGTCAATCCGCGTGCCCGCACGGCAAGTTGTCTGTCGTTCATGGCCCCTTCTCGCAGTCCCCCACGGAAGGTAGGGGGTGCGCGGGGCGGCGTCAGGAGCGCGCGGTTGAACGTCGATGGAACAGCAGTCGGTAGGGCCGTGCGCGGCCGGTCGCTCCGGCCGAAGGGTCGGATTCCGAACGGAGCCGCGTACCGGACCGTGCCGGCCGGCAGCGGGTGCCCCGGGCCCGGGCTCAGTGCCGTCAGCGCCTCGTCCGGCACCTCGACGGTGAGCCCGATCCCGTGGGCGAAGGCCCGGCCGGAGCCGGAGCGCGGGTAGTGGTCCGGGTGTCCGAGGACGGTGAAGAAGCGCTCGCCCGGACTGCGCGCCTCGTCGAGCGCGGCGCGGTGCGGAGCGGATCGCGGCGGAGCCGGCGCCGGTCAGGCCGACGCCCGGGACGTGAGGGTGACCCGGGCGCCGCACACGGCGACGGCCTTGAGCGCGGTCATCGACCCCACCTCCCCACGTCCTCGGTCCGGTCGAACACGAACCCGCTCCACGGTGGCACCGACCCGATCGGGAGGTCACGTCGTTCGTCGGCCGCGGATCCGTTCCGACCGGCTATCCCCAGTAGCCCGTGTGGACGGCGGCGGCCTCGTCGTACAGGTGGGGGCCAGAGACGGTGACGGTGTTGCCGCCGGCGGCGAAGACGTCGCGGCAGGGGAGGGCGAGGACGGGCTCGTCCGGGTCCACGCCGGCGATGGCGTTCAGCTCGGGGGCGGCCAGGGCGTAGACGACCCGGCGGATGCCGCTCCAGTAGATCGCTCCGGCGCACATGGCGCACGGTTCGGTGCTGGAGTACAGGGTGGCGCCGGTGAGCTGGGCCGGGGCGAGGTGGCGGGAGGCCCGGCGGACGAGGTTGGTCTCGGCGTGGGCGGTGACGTCGTGGTCCGTGAGGACGGTGTTCTCGGCCGTGAGCAGGACGCCGCCGGAGTCGTCGGTCAGCAGGGCGCCGAAGGGGTGGTTGCCGTGGGCCCGGGCGGAGGCCGAGAGCTCGATGGCCGTCAGCAGGTGGGCGCGGGTCTGGTCGGCCATGGCTGTTCTCCTCGGGGCGGCGCGGACGACGGGTCAAACGTATAGCGCGCGAGCCCGTCGGGGGCGGCGCCGAGCCCTACGGGTTCGACCGGAGCCGCAGGAGGCACTGGCGCAGGCCGGCCCTATGCCCTGAGCTCCCCGTCGAGCTCCCACCGGCGCCCGCAGGTCCGCGCTGACCTCGATCGTGCAGTCGGGTGTGATCCAGGAGGGGAAGCGGGCCCGCCACGGCACCTGCCGGCGAGTGTCGGCGGGTGTGCCGTCGCCGTGGGGCGGCGGCGCTCCGGCCGAGGCGGGGTCGCCGCGCTCCAGGTGGACCAGGGCGGCGAACCGGTCGGCCTCCCCGGGATCGGCGAGGTCCTGGCGGAGCGCCTCGATCTCGGCCGGCAGGCCCTCGTCGGTCAGGGCGCCCGCGCGCCAGCGCAGCAGGCCGGCGTTGAACGTCGCCTGCGGGTGCCGGGGGTCGGCGGTCAGCGCCTCGGCAAGGGCCTGCGCGGCGTCCTCCGTCCGTCCGAGGCCGAGGAGGGCGAGGGCGCGGTCGTTGAGGTCGTCGGCCCGGGGGGCCGATGATCGCGTCGTCCTCCCGCCCCGGCTCCGTCGGGGCCGCCGGGCCCTCAGGATCTGCCATGCTGCGCCTCCCCTGATGTTTACGGGAAACCTAACAGCTCGCCGTCGGGGCGGAAGGTGACGGGGGACCCGGTGCGCGGGGGTGCCACGCCGGGAGGGTAGCAGCGCGGGGCGGGCGTCCGCGGACGGGCGGCGGGTGTTCAACCGCGGGCGTGTGCGGTTGGACACCCGGGGGCCGGTGGTCGATTGACAGACCGTTCACGGCTCCAGGTAAATGGCGCAGCAGTGGCCCGCCGTTCGCGGGCGGACCAACAGTTTCCGGCACCCCGATCCCGGAGTTGATGCTGTGTCAGTGCGAGAGCGTGAGCACGAGAACGAGGCCCTGCCGGACCTGTCCGGCGTGGTCGCCGCCGCGCTGGCCCCGTTGGTGCCGGTGCGGGCGGTGATCGTGCGGGCCGACGGGGCCGGGGCACGGCGGCTGGTCGTCGAGGTGCTGCCCGAATCCGGACCGGCGGGTGACGAGGACGACGAGGCCGTCGTGGTCGAGTCCTGGCAGGCCGTGTTCGAGGACGCGTACGGGCTGGTCGCGGACGACGACGGTCCGGAGGCGGGTCGGCTGGCGGGGTGGACGGACAGCTTCACCGGCCGCCCGATCGGCGCCGCGCACATGGCCGAGTGGGTGGAAACCACGGTGGAGCGGCTCGCCCGGCTCGGGCCCCGCGCCGTCCTGGAGATCGGCGCCGGCACCGGGCTGCTCGCGCGGCCGCTGGTCGAGCGGCTCGGCGTCCGCGAGTACACCGCGACGGACTTCTCCGCCGAGGCGGTGCGGCTGCTGCGCCGACTGGGCGACGACCTGCGCCGGGGCCGGCCGGAGGCCGTGATCACGGTGGCGGAGGCGGCCGCCGACGTGCCCGCCCCGCCGGCCGCGGCGCCGGGCGGGTACGACACCGCCGTGGTCAACTCGGTGGTCCAGTACTTCCCTTCGGTGACGTACCTGGAGTCGGTGATCGCCGCGACGCTGCCGCGGATGGCGCCCGGCGGGCACGTGTTCCTCGGTGACCTGCGGGACTCCCGCCTGCTGGAGCACTTCGCGGTGCTCAAGCACGAGCTGCGGCGGGAGCCGGGACCGGTCAGCGGCCTGCGGCTGGACCACGTGGCGGTCGAACTCGCCGGTGACGTCGAGCTGAGCGTCGATCCCGGCTACCTGGCGGACCTGCCGAGGCGCTTCCCGGCGATCACGGCGGTGGAGCTCGCGCCGCGCCTGGGCGCTGCGCCCACCGAGATGACGCTGTTCCGCTACGACGCCGTCCTGCACGTGGGCTGCCCGGCCCCGGCGGAGGCCGGCCCGTGGCGGCCCGCCGCCCGGATCGGCCTCGACGAGCTCGACTGGCTGCTGGCGGGCGACGCCGCGGGGTTCGGCGTCAGCGGGATCGCCAACGCCCGCCTGGGCGAGGCCCGTCGGCTGCACGCGGCGCGCCGGGCGGAGCCGGTCGACGGGCCGTGCGCGCCCGGTCTCGACCCGGAGGCCGTCCACCGGCTGGCCGAACGGCACGGGCGGCCCGTCCGGCTGCGCTGGAGCCTGGACGGCCGGCCGGGGGACTACGACGCGTGGTTCCCCGGCCTGGACGCTGACGAGCAGGCGCACTACCGCGTCGCGGTGCCCGCCGCGGCGCCGGGCGCGGGGTGCCGTCAGCAACTGGTGCCGCCCGCCGTCTCGGAGGAGTGGCGACGGGCGGTGCGCGAGGCGCTCGCCCGGCACGCCCCGGACGCCGGTGAGCCGCCGGAGGTCGAGTTCGTGCTGGCGCTCGGCTGATCGCCGACCGCGGCACTGGTGGACGCCCGGCCCTTCGGGTCATGATGCGCCGCGACGGCCTCGGCGGTGTCCGGCCGTCCGTCCGCGCACGCCGTGCCGCGTGCCGCTTCCCCTTGTGACGCCCCTGCGCTCGCCTGCCAGGGAGCCCCCAAGCCCCACGATCCCGATGAGGTGACGCCATGCCGACCAACCCCGACCAGCCCTTCGCCGGTGAGCCCCGAGCGCCTCGGACGGCACGCGAGGAGGTGCTGTGCGGGCTGTTCGAGCAGGTGCTGGAACGGCGGCGGGTCGGGGTGGAGGACGACTTCTTCGACCTCGGCGGGCACTCGCTGCTGGCCACCTGGCTGCTCGGGCGGATCCGGGCGGTCTTCGGGGTGGAGATCGGCATCCGGGACTTCTTCGACGCCTCGACCGTCGCGGGCGTGGCCGAACTGCTCGACAGCGGCGCGGCCGAGAAGCGGGCGCCGCTGCAGGCGATGGCGCGCCCCGAGCTGACCCCGCTCTCGTACGCGCAGCAACGTCTGTGGTTCCTCCGGGAGTTGGAGGAGGGTGCGGCCGTGTACAACGAGGTCGTCGCGGTACGGCTGCGGGGCGCGCTGGACGTGACGGCGCTGCGGGCGGCGCTGGAGGACGTGGTGGGCCGGCACGAGAGCCTGCGGACGGTCTTCCCCGCGGTGGACGGCGTGCCGTGGCAGCAGGTCGTGCCCGTCACGGGCGAGCCTCTGGTGCCGCTGGAGGTGCGGGAGTGTGCCGAGCGGGAGCTGATCGGGCTGGTCGACGCGACCGTGGCCCGGGCCTTCGACCTGGCGCGCGAACTGCCGCTGCGGGCTTCGCTGTTCCGGACGGCGCCGCAGGAGCAGGTGTTCCTGCTCGTGGTGCACCACATCGCGTGCGACGGCTGGTCGATGGGGCCGCTGCTGCGCGACCTGGCCGCCGCGTACGCCGCGCGTGGCGCGACGGGTGAGGCGCCCGCCTGGTCCTCTCGACTCCCGGTGCAGTACGGGGACTACGCGCTCTGGCAGCGGGAAGTGCTGGGCGAGGAGGGCGATTCCGAATCGCTGATGGAGCGTCAGCTCGATTTCTGGCGCGAGCGGCTGGCCGGACTGCCGGAGGAGCTGGCGCTGCCGTCGGACCGTCCGAGGCCCGCGGTCGCGACCTTCGCGGGTGACACCGTGGACCTCGCGATACCCGCCGACGTGCACGCCGGGTTGGTGGCGCTGGCGCGGGAGTGCGGTGCGACGCTGTTCATGGTGCTGCGGGCGGGGTGGGCGCTGCTGCTGTCGCGGCTGGG